>JAYUXQ010000491.1:0-4583 GCA_043752905.1 Nannocystis sp.
CTCGACGATCTCGAACCAGTAGGCCTCGAGCACGCGCATGATGTTCACGAGGGACTCGAAGGTGACCGGCTTGATGATGAACGAGTTCACGCCGAGGTCGTAGCTGCGATAGATGTCCTGCTCGGCCTGCGAGGTCGTCAGGACGACGACGGGGATCCGCCGCAGCTCGGCGTCGGTCTTGATGATCTTGAGGGCCTCGCGGCCGTCCATGCGCGGCATGTTGAGGTCGAGGAGGATCATGCCCGGGCGGGGCGAGCTCTCGGGGTCGGTGTACTTGCCGCGATGCTGCAGGTACTCGAGCAGTTCCTCGCCATCCTCGACGAAGCGGATGTCGTTGATGAGCCGGCTCTCCTTGAGCGCGTCCTCGGCGAGCATCCGGTCCTCGGGGTCGTCGTCGGCGATGAGGATGGTGATCGATCGGCGGTTTTTCACGTCTTCTGGCTCCTCTCCGACTGCTTCATCGGCAGCAGGATCGTAAAGTTGGTGCCCTCGTCGATCACGCTACCGACCGTGATGGTGCCGTGGTGCTGCTCGACGATCTTGCGGCAGACGGCGAGCCCGACGCCCGTACCCTCGTACTTGCCGCGCCCGTGCAGGCGCTCGAAGATGCCGAAGATGCGGTCGTGGTGGCGCTGCTCGATGCCGATGCCGTTGTCGGCGACCACCAGGCGCAACATCGAACCGTCCTCGCCCGCGGCGGGCACCACCTCGCCGGTGATGTGGACGATCGGCGCCACGCCCGGGCGCGAGAACTTGAGGGCGTTGCCGATCAGGTTCTGCAGCAGCTGCCGCATGTGGATCGGGTCGGCGTCGATGAATGGCAGCTCGCCGAGGTGGACCTTGCCGCCGGTCTCCTCGATGCGTACCTCGAGGTCGGAGAGGACGTTGCGGGCGACCTTGCCGAGGGCCACGCGCGCGTAGGTCTGCTCCGTGGCGGACAGGCGAGAGAACATCAGCAGGTCGTTGATGAGGTCCTGCATGCGCTTGGCGGCGCCGCGGATGCGCTCGAGGTAGTCGCGACCGGCGTCGGGCAGCTCGGCCACGAAGCGGTCGCGCAGGCGGTCGCTAAACGCCTGGATCTTGCGCAGCGGCTCCTGGAGGTCGTGGGAGGCGATCGACGCGAAGCGCTCGAGCTCGCTGTTGCTGCGCTCGAGCTGGACCATGTACTCGCGCAGCATCAGCTCGGCGTTGCGCTTGGCGTTCTCCATTTGGCGCTCGGCGGTGATGTCGCGGGTGATGAGCACGACGCCGGTGACGCGCTCGCCGTCGCGGACCGGACCGAGGCGGCTACGAAAGTCGCGGATGCTCCCGTCCGGGAACTGGGCCCGGGTCTCGTACACGATCAGCTCGCCGGACTGTATCACCTGGTCGACGCGCTCGCGCATCGGTTCGAGCTCGTCCGGGGCGGCGAACGCGAGCAGCGGCTTGCCGATCATGCCGCCCACTCGCGCGATCTCCTCGGGCTCGCGATTGGCGTAAATGATGTTGACGGCGGCGTCCGTGACCATCACGTAGTCCAGCGTGCACTCGGAGATCGACGCCAGGAGCAGCTTGCTCTGGCGCAGGTCGTCGGCAACGTCGTGGGAGATGCGGGAGCGCAGCGATAGATCGTCCAATAGCGAGTCCTCCTCGGAGGCGGGAGCATATCAAGATTTTGGGTCGAGGTTTTGCGAGTCGTACGCGGACCCAACAAAATCTCGATCAGGCGCCGGCGGCCGGCACGAGGCGCGCGAGGATGGGCCTGTCCGGGTGGCAGGTCGCTCCCACCTTCATACCTACCTCCTGACCCGGTAACACATCGACGTCGTAGCGGCGAAGGATCGCGGAGAGGCTGATGACCGCCTCGTAGATCGCGAAGCGCTTACCGACGCAGGTGCGGGGCCCGGCGATGAAGGGGATATACGCGTGACGGTGGCGGGCCTTGATGCGCTCGGGCGTGAAGCGCTCCGGGCGGAACACCTCGGGCTCGTCCCAGAAATCGGGGTGCCGGTGCGCGAAATAGATCCCGAACATCACGGTGGTTCCGGCCTCGATCGGATGCCCGCGCAGGCGGTCGTGGCGGCTGGCCATGCGGGTCAACGCCCACACGGGAGGCCGCAGCCGCATGCTCTCGTCGACGACCATGCGGGTGTATGCGAGGGCGTCGTAGTCCTCGAGCGACGGGGATGCGGCCAATTGGCCGGCCTCGCTGCGAATGCGCGCGGTCATGTCCGTGCGCCCCGCGAGCTGATACAGGGCCCAGGTGAGCGCCAGGGCGGTGGTCTCCTGCCCGGCGATGTACTGGGTGAGCAGCTCGTCGCGCAGCTGGCGGTCCGACATGCAGGCGCCGGACTCGTCGCGGGTGTCGAGGAGCAGGCGCAGCAAGGTCCGCGGGGCCTCGGGGTCGACGGGGGTGCGGCGGGCCCGGTCGATGATGCCGTACACGAGGCCGTCGAGGGTCTGCACGCCCCGGCGAAACTGGCGATTGGAGGCGGTGGGGATCCACAGCGGGAGCACGAGGGCGCCGCGGTTGACCCGCTCGCCCGCGAGGTGAATGCTGTCGGCGACGGCGCGCGCGGCATCCTCGGCGCTGCCCATCAGGTCGAGGCCGAACAGGGTCAGGCCGACGATATGGTGGGTGAGCCGGGCCATCTCGGCGAAGATGTCGATCGTCTGGCCGGCGGCGCAGGCCCGGTCCCACCGCAGCAGCATCTCGTCGACGCAACGTGCCATCGTTGGAACATAGTTCCTGAGCATCGTGCGGTGAAAGATCGGCTGGATCAGCTTGCGCTGGGAGAGCCACAGGTCGCCCGAGCTGGTGATGAGGCCGTCGCCGAGCAGCGGGCGGACGGGGTCGTAGTTCCTGTCCTTTACATAAACATCGGTGCGCGTCAGGACCCGGTCGATCTCGTCGGGGTGGGTGACGACGACGATGCGCTGGTGCCCGAGCGTGGGGATCTGAAACATGTCGCCGTGGGCTCGCCAGCAGCGCTCGACGAACTCGAACGGGCCCTCGCGCAGCAACGCTGGCAACGAGCCGACGAACGGCAGGCCACGCGGCCCCGGGAGCTCGTGCCGGTCGTCGGTCCTGTGTCTGGCGTTGATGATCGAGCTCATGTCGCACCTCCTTCGGTCTCGTAGCGGACGGGTCCGGTCTCGTACCAGCGCCGAATATTACGCATTCCTTCGTCGATCAGGCGCCCGAAGCCGTCGTTCGGGCCGAGCAACTCGATGTTTTGCAGCATCATTCGCTCGTAGGCGTGGCGCTGGACCTCGACGAAGGCCCGCGCCTGGGCCCGCGACATATCGCCCTCGAGCAGCAGCACGATGTTCGAGACGCGCCCGGCGTGGCCCTCCAGGCGCTCCTTCTCGGCGCTAAACAGGTCATTGAGCAGGCGCTGCGACAGGCACATGTAGCGCTCGACGCGGGCGAGCCGCTGGTCGGCGCCGCGGGCCGCCCGGTCCATGCCGTGGGCGAGGTTGGCCGACGAGATGATGCTGGTGAGCCCGGTGCTGTCGGCGCCGATCTCCAGAGATTCGGCGTAGGACAGGCTGACGCCGCGGCGCGACATCTTCTCCTCGGCATACATCGCGCGGAACACGTTGGCGGAGCAGGCGAGCCACCAGTGATACTCGGCGGCATTGCCGGCGCGCTGGCGCAGGGCCTCGCCGAGCCGCTGGAAGAAGCGGATCTCCGGGGTGTCGACGGCGGTGGGGTGGGACGGGTCCGAGCCGAGGGCGATCAGGGCGTCCCAGGTCTCGGGGCCGCACAGGAAGCGGTCGCTGCGGTCGTCGAACCAGAACCAGAATGTGATCACCAGACCGACCAGGAACACGGCCTCGGGGTCGTCTGGAAGATCGGCGTGCCGGCACGCCGCGCCGATGTACAGCCCATCGGCGGCGTGGTGCGCCTCGATGTCCGCGAATTCCTGCGTCCATTGCAACAGGCGCTCCAGCAGCGCGGGATCGACGGCAGCCGCTATTCTCGTCATCGGGCTCCTCTTCGTTCTCTGCTTTTCAAGATAGAAAAAGATATATCCTGCGAACGATCGGCGGGCGATCGTCTCAGCGGTGGGGCGCGCGGCTGCTGGCCAGGGCCGACATGATGCCGCCGACGACGAACGCCTGGGTGTGGGTCGTGAAGTGGCTCAGCAGCGGGCGGGGTCCGTACATATCGGGGGTGCCGGGCCACGTGCCGTCCGGGCGCTGGGTGTCGACCAGGTAGCGCAGGGCGGCCTCGACGCGGGCCGGGTGACGCCGGGCGACCGCCGTCAGGGCCAGGCCGGTCGCGCTCGCCGTGCTCGGGCCGGGCGCACCCAGGTCACCGCTTCCGTGCGACCAGCCGCCGTCCTCGCGCTGGGCGCGGGCGAGGCTGTCGATGCCGTGATGCGCGAGCGGGTGAGACGACCCGAGCGCGCGACTGATCTCGGCGACGGCGTAGGGGGTGCCGTGGTACCAGCTCGCGGCCCAGGTGTCGCGCGGCTCGACGCGTTCGGCGAGCCAGCGCCGGGCCGGCGCGAGGTCGAGGCGGTGGCGATTTGCGTAGGCGTCGAGCGCCGACAACACGTGGGCGACCACGTCCTCGACCGGCGGGTCGTCACGAA
>JAYUXQ010000492.1:0-1760 GCA_043752905.1 Nannocystis sp.
GTCGACCACCAGACGCTGGTGCAGGAACTCGCTCAGGAACGGCAGCACCGGCGCCATCGCCCGCGACAGCGTCACCAGCACGCGATACAGCGTCGCGTAGGCCTGGTGCTTGTCCGCGTCGTTCCCCGCCCTGGCACGCCAGTAGCGGCGACGTCCGCGGCGGATGTACCAGTTGTTGAGGTCGTCGCACGCCCGCAGGAACGCGGGCACCAGGTTCGACAGCTCGTAGGTCTCGTACTCATGGGTGAGCTCGGCCAGAAACCCACCGACCCGCGACGAGATCCAGCGGTCGAGCGGGTTCTCTTGCGGTTGACTCTCGAGGTCTGCCGCGCTCGGCGTCCAGCCGTCGGCGCGCGCGTACGTGACGAGGAAGTTGAACGCGTTCCACAGCGGAAGGATCGCCACGCGGACCGTCTCCTTCACGCACTCGCCGGTCAGGTCCTGCGCGTTCTTGCCGAACTTCATCGGCTCGCCGCGGACCACCGCGCTGTTGATCAGGTACGCCCGCAGCGCGTCCGCCCCGTAGCTGTCGATCACCTTCGCGGGATCGGGATAGTTCTTGAGCCGCTTCGACATCTTCTTGCCGTCGGCGGCGAGGATCAGCCCGTTGACGATCACATTTTTAAAGGCCGGCCGGTCGAACAGCGCGCTCGACAGCACGTGCAATGTATAGAACCAGCCCCGGGTCTGGTCGAGCCCCTCGGCGATGAAGTCCGCCGGCAGGTTGTCCTCGACGTACGCCTTCTTCTCGAACGGATAGTGGTTCTGCGCGTAGGGCATGCTGCCCGACTCGAACCAGCAGTCGAACACCTCCGAGATCCTGCGCATCGTCCCGCCGGCCCGCGAGGCCCAGGTGATGCCGTCGATGCTCTCGCGGTGCAGGTCCGTGAGCGCCCCCGCCGCGAGCCCCGCCAACTTGGTGAGCTCGTCGACCGAGTGTACACACACCATGTCGTTCGGATCCCGGTCGCAGCGCCATATCGGCAACGGCGTGCCCCAGTAGCGGTTGCGGCTCAGGTTCCAGTCGCGCGCGTTCTCCAGCCAATTGCCAAAGCGCCCGCTGCCGACGTGCTCCGGCACCCAGCGGATCTTGTGGTTGTTGTCGACCAGCCGCTCGCGCATCGCCTCGACGCGCATGAACCACGTCGACAGCGCCATGTAGATCAGCGGCTGCTCGGTGCGATAGCAGTGCGGGTAGGCGTGGAAGATCGTGTCCTGATCAACTAGCCGCCCCTCACGCTTGAGCCGCTCGATGATCGGCCTGTCCGCGTCCTTGACGAACATCCCCGCGAACTCGCCGACCCGCTCGTCGAAGATCCCGCTGAGGTTCACCGGGCAGATCAGCGGCAGACCCTCCGCCTGACCGACCTGGAAGTCGTCCTCGCCGAACGCCGGCGCCTGATGCACGATCCCCGTGCCGCTGTCGGTCGACACGTACGCCGCCCCGACCACGCGAAACGACCAGCGTGTCTCAGGCCCGGAGGGCCGTGAAGTCTCAGGCCCGGAGGGCCGTGAAGTCGTCGCATCCGGCCGCGTCTTGTACTGCGCGAAGAACGGCAGCAGCGGCGCGTACGGCCGACCCACCAACGCACTTCCCGGCACACGTGCCAGCTCCTCGGTGGCGCCCACGCGCCCGCGCGCCTGGTAATCCGCGAGTCGTCCAGGCTCGAGGTAGGCGATCTCCCCGGTGTCGATCACGCGGATCTTCACGTAGGTGACCTCCGGGTGGACCGCCAGCGCCAAGTTGCTCGGCAGCGTCC
>JAYUXQ010000493.1:0-1758 GCA_043752905.1 Nannocystis sp.
CGCGCAGGCGCGGTGCGTCGCAGAGCAGGGTGATGCGCGCCGGTTCCGGGGGCGGCACGGGGCGCGGGCCGCCGCGGCCGATGAGCATGAACCCCGCGATGCCGGCGCCGACCACCGCCAGCACCACCACGCCGATGAACAGCGCCAGGCCGGTGTGCACCGCGACGCGCTTGCCGCCATGGCCGTCGAGCAGGTCGGCCAGCTCGCTCGCCGTCGGGCGCTTCTCGGGCTGCTTGGCGAGGCAGCGTTCGATCAGCTCCGCCAATCCGCGGGGGATGGTCTCGTCGACCTCGCGCAGCGGCCGGAACCTGCCCTCGAGATGACCGCGCATGACCTCGTAGGCGGTGCCGTGCGAGAACGGCGGCTTGCCGCTAACCAGGTGGTAAAGCGTGGCGCCGAGACTGTAGATGTCGGCGGCGACGGTGACGGTTCGCGGATCGCGGATCGCCTCGGGTGAGACGTAGAGCGGCGTGCCGACCACCACGCCGGTGGCGGTGAGCCGGGTGACGTCCTCGTCCTGGTAGCTCTTGGCGAGGCCGAGGTCGGTGATCTTCGGTTTGGCGTCCGAGCCGACCAGGATGTTGTCCGGCTTGATGTCGCGGTGGATGACGCCGGCCTTGTGCGCGGCGCCGAGGCCCTTGCAGATCTGACGCAGGATCGCAAAGCTGCGGCCGGGGTCGAGCGGGTTCTCGGTCAGCGTCGACAGGTCGATGCCGTTGAGCAGCTCCATGCAAAAGAACAGGCGCCCGTCCGGCAGCTCGCCGAAGTCGAAGATCTCGACGTTGTTCTTCGAGCCCGCTCGCGCGGCCGCTCGGGCCTCCTCGCGGAACACCTGCGCCGTGTCGCTGCGCTCGCTGAGCTCGGAGCGCAAGATCTTGAGCGCGACGCGGCGCTCGATGTCGATGTGCTCGGCCTCGTAGACGACGCCCATGCCGCCCTCGCCGAGCCAGCGCAGCAGGCGATACCTCGTCCCGGGGATCGCCTTGCCGGCGACCAGGCGCGTGTGCACCTTCTCGAAGCTCGGCGCACCCTCCACCTGGCCAGGCTGACCGGACACCCGCGCCGAACGCTGGCTCAGGTCCGGCGTCGTCGCCGAGTAGTCGCCGGTCGGCGGCCGCCGCATCTCCCGGTTCTCCCCTCGCTCGGGCGATCGCGCCGGGGGGGGCGTCCGGCCCGTCACGGCGCCGACGAGCTGGCTCGGCAGCGCGTGCAGGGTATGAGCGCTGTCATCGCGGTCGGCCGGGCCCCGCAGGTCCTCCTCCGTCGCCGAGTGCCCGGGCCTGCTCTGGGCGTCGAGCGGGCCGGGTGCGGGCCGGGCCTGCGCCCGGGCCGGCGCTCGGGCCAGCGGGCGCGGCATCGGAGCGTGGCCACTCTTGGTGGCGGCCTGCACCGAGGCCGGCAGGCCGATGCCGAAGACGGTTCGGCCCTTGTTGCTCTCCTGCTCGTCTTCTGGGCCTTCGTGCGCCATGGAAACCTCTTTGACTGGGCGAGTATACGGCAGCGGCGCCGGGTGCGTTGGTCGGTCGACGGCCGTCGGCGGCGATCTTTGGCGGCCCGACCGGGGGCAAACGTCCTCGGTGCCATTTCGGCTCATGCGGGCCCGGGGGGCGCTCGCGCGCTTCGCGGCGCAATCGAGCACACGGGGGTAAAACAGTGATAGCCTGCGGCCGCCATGACCGCGAGAGTCGCCGTTGCTGCCCCCCCACCGCTGTTCCGTCGGCTGATGGTCGCCAATCGCGGCGAGGTCGCGGTCCGCAT
>JAYUXQ010000494.1:0-1758 GCA_043752905.1 Nannocystis sp.
GATCCGCCGCCCGATCTGCCGCCCGCGATCCAGTGCGATCCCGGGGCCGGCGGGCCGTACTGGCTGCTCGAGGAGGAGACCGTCGAGTTCACGGTCGTGTGCAAGACGGGGCTGGGGCTGGACGGTGGCGCTTTCACGATCGACCCGTTGCCGGCCGGCGCGACCTACGACCCGGCCACCGCGAAGCTGAAGTGGACGCCGGGGCTCGATCAGGGCGCCGTCTATCACCTCACGATCACGGCCGACCCGTTCGGCGAGACCGGCGGGGTCAAGATCGGCGTCGCCGACCGCTGGGACGACCCGGACAACGTGCCGGTGGTCGACCCGCTGCTCTACGGCGAGGAGTACGGCCTGCCGGTGCTGCACTTGCAGGCGAACCCGGCGATCGACGCCGATACATACACGCCGGCGACGGTGATCTATGCCGGGCACACGTACACGGCGGAGGCCAAGTATCGCGGCGCCGCGTCGCTCGGGTACCCGAAGAAGAGCTACACGCTCAAGTTCAGCAAGGAGGACAAGTTCAGCGAGCCCGGGCGCGCGGGCGGCTTCCTCGACAAGCGCAAGGTCGTGCTGATCAGCACCTTCGACGACAACGCCTACGTGCGCCAGCGCCTCGCGTACGAGCTGTGGGACGTCCTCGATCCCGAGCACGTGCAGATCCAGGTCTACTCGGGCGTGGTGTTCCTCGATGGCGAGTATTACGGGCTCTACACGTTCGCCGATCACGTCGACGGCTACCTGATGGAGGACCACGGGCTCGCGCAGGACGGCAACCTCTACAAGTCGCGCACCCACGACGCCAACTTTCGTCTGACCAAGAGCGGCGGCAACGACCCCAAGAGCACGCCGCACGAGGGTCTGACGAAGGAGGAGGGGCTGCCCCTCGACGGCGAGCCCGGGGCCTACGACGACCTCGACGAGCTGATCACCTTCGTGGCGACGGCGAAGGACGCGACGTTTCTGGCGGAGATCGACGATCGTATCGACCGCCGCGATTATGAAGATTGGTGGATCTTCGTCAGCCTGATCATGGGCGACGACTCGGCCGGCAAGAACGCCTACCATTATCATGACCCGGCGATGGGCCCGTGGCGGTATATGCCGTGGGACTTCAACGACAGTTTTGGCCAGACCTGGCAGACCGCGCGCAAGGGCTTCGACGCCGAGCCCGAGGGCTACGTGTGGACCAACGAGCTGTTCGCCCGCTTCCTTGAGCTGCCGGGCATCGGCGACCCGCTGCGCGCCCGCTACGGCGAGTCGCTCCAGGGCATCTACGACGTCGATGCGGTGCTCGAGCGGGTCGACGCGATGCTCGACGAGACCGCCGACAGCGCGCTGCGCGACGAGGGCCGCTGGGCCACGCAGTACAAGACCTACGGCGGCTGGAATTGGCGCAATGACTTCACGACATACGACGAGGAGGTCGAGTACCTGCGCCAGTGGATCATCGACCGCTGGGCGTTCGTCGACGCGATCTACTGAGGCGCGGCGATGCGGTCGACGCGGTAATGCAGGAGCCACTGGTTGCTGGTGCCGGGGCCGACTTCGTGGCGGTCGAGGAGGGTCAGCGGGATATTGTGGAGCGTGGCGGCTGCGGTGATGCGGGCGTGGGCGGCGGTCGCGTCGTCGTTGCGGTGGTGCTCCCAGCGGGCGCTCGAGGCCTCGCCGCGGCGGGTCTGAGAGGTCGTGCGGGCCAGGCCGAAGGCGACGTTGTCGACGACGGTCAGCGTGCCGCCGGGGCGCAGGCGCGGGAGC
>JAYUXQ010000495.1:0-4572 GCA_043752905.1 Nannocystis sp.
GGGCGAGCGCGGCGAGGCGGGTGCGCGCGAGCTCGAGGTCGCCGAGCTCGTCGACCATGCCGAGCCGCAGGGCGTCCTGCGGGGTATGCAGCTGCGCGCCGAGGACGACCTCGTCGAGCCCCTGGGGAGCGACGCGCCGGCGAACGAGCTGAAAGATCCCCCGCGGGAACCGCAGCCCGAGCGCGACCTCGTTGAGGCCGACCTTGACGGTGCTCGTCGGGGTGCACACGCGGTGGTCGCAGCACAGCGTGAAGATGCAACCACCGGCGATCGCATGCCCGTTGACGAAGGCGACGATCGGACCCGGGTACAGATATAACGCCCGGATCGTGTCGTCGAGCACCTCGAGGTACGCACGCATGCCGGCCTCGTCGAGGCCCGCGATCTCGACAAGATTGAGGCCGGCCGAGAACGCGTCCCCCGAGCCCGTGAGCAGCACCGGGGCCCCGGCTGCCTCGGCGAGCCTCGCCTGCACCTCCCGCATCAACACAGTGCCGAGGGCGTTCTTTCCGGGGCCTTCGAGGACGAGGTCGATCATGCCGCGCGACCATAGCAAAGCCGCCGCCCGCGTTGTTATCATCCTCGCCCGCATGCCCCGCCCGCCGCAGATCCCCCTCGCTTGCTTGCTCGTCCTCTGCGCCTGCGGCACCCCGCCCGCCGGGCCCGCAAAGCCGGACGCGAGGCAAGGATCCAGGCCAGCGACGGAGCAGGCGACTACACCGGAGAAGACGCCGGAGAAGACGCCGGAGGCGAAGCGAGATCCGGCGCAAGATCCGAAGCCGGAGGTCGCCCCGGTCGACCCGACCACGCCGCTGGCCGGCGAGCGCCACTTCGCGGGCAAGCTGCGTCAGCTGACGAACGGAGGCGAGAACGCGGAGGCTTACTTCTCCGCCGACGAGCAGCGGCTCGTATTCCAGTCGACGCGCGACGGCGGCGCCTGCGATCAGATCTACACGATGAACGTCGGCGACCTCGCGGTGCAGCGCGTCAGCAGCGGCAAGGGCCGGACCACCTGCGCATATTTTTTGGAGAAGGACGCGCGGATCCTCTACGCATCGACGCACGCCGCGGCCGACGACTGCCTGCCGCCGCCGGACCGCAGCCGCGGCTACGTCTGGAAGCTCTACCCCGAGTTCGACATCTACACCGCCGGGCTCGACGGCAGCGACATCAAGCCGCTGGTCACCGGCCCCGGCTACGACGCCGAGGCGACCGTGTCGCCGCAGGGCGACCGCATCGTGTTCACCTCGACCCGCGACGGCGACCCCGAGCTCTACGTCATCGACGCCGACGGCAAGCACCTCAAGCGCCTGACCGAGGCGAAGGGCTACGACGGTGGCGCCTTCTTCTCGCCGGACGGCAAGCGCATCGTCTACCGCGCCAACCACCCCGAGGGCGCCGACGAGCTGTCGAAGTACGACGAGCTGGTCAAGGACCACCTGGTCCGCCCGACCCGCCTCGAGCTGTTCGTGATGAACGCCGACGGCAGTGACCAGAGGCAGATCACACGCAACGGCAAGGCCAACTTCGCCCCGTTCTTCCACCCCGACGGCAAGCGCATCCTTTTTAGCTCGAACCAGGCCGACCCGAAGGGCCGTGACTTCGACCTGTTCCTCATCCATGACGACGGCACCGGCCAGGAGCAGGTCACCTTCAACCCGAGCTTCGACGGCTTCCCGATGTTCACCCGCGACGGCAAGTCCCTCGTCTTCGCCAGCAACCGCGGCGCCGCCAAAGAAGGCGACACCAACGTCTTTCTCGCAGAGTGGATCGATCGATAAGTCCTTCGTTGCGCGCCTGATCGGCGCCCCGAACCCCGCACTAGAGAGGACGGAACCGACCCATCCACAGGGAGGATTCGTCGTTCTCGGTGCGCTCCCCCGTCGCCAGTGCGGCCCCGTCCGCGCCCGCCGCGACGCTGTTCGCGACCACCGATGGCGGCACGAAGTCGACCCCCGGGGCGCGGTAGCTGACCTGGCAGCGCTTGTGGCCCCGCGCGTCGAGGCGGGCCGTCCATACTTCGACCCACGCGGAGTCTCGCTGCGAGACGTCGTCGACCCAGCTGCCGCCGAGGACGAGGCTGCCGTCGGGGAAGATGCCGATGCCGGTGAGGCTCCAGTCGGAGCCCGTCGTGATGAAGTCCTCGGCCAGCAGCGACCAGGTCGCTGCGCCGCCGCCGGGCGCGAGGCGAAACAGCCAGAAGGTCGGCACGAAGCCGCCGCGCGTCACGCCGAGGACGACCTCGCCGTCGGGGCCGACCGCGAGCGGGCCGGGGTTGTGCTTGTGCTTGCCGCCGTCGGCCAGCGGCGACGCGGTCGCCAGCGGCGCGCCGCCACCTGGCCCAAAGGTCAGGAGCGTCGCCTCGCTGGTGTCGACGTCGATGTACTCGCGCGCGAGCACGTGGATCTCGCCGCCGGGGGCCGCCGCGACGGCGCTGCCGGAGTCGAGCGAGTAGCCGGCATCCGGCACGCCGCTCCAGGTGGTCGTCCACACCGTCGCGCCGTCGTCCGCGGCGAGCTTGCGGACCCAGACGTCGGAGTCGTTGAGCTTGTCGCGGACCTGGCCGACCGCGACGACCTCGTTCGCGCCGCTCACCGCGATCGCGCTGCCGAAGTCGTCGCCACCGGGCAAGGCGCCGTCGGTGACCCTGATCCACAGCTCGGCGCCGTCGTCCGCGGCGAGCTTGCCGATCCAGATGTCCGACGCGTCGGCGCCGTCGACCGACCCGATCACGAAGACGTCGCCCGTGGCATCGACCGCGCCGCCGCTGGCGGTCAGGTCGCCCATCGCGTCGCCGACCCTCTTCTGCCAGCGCGGCGCGCCAGCGACGTCGTACGCGGTCACGAGGATCTCGCGCGGGCCGGCCGTCGTCTGCTGCTCCTGGTCGACGGTGATCTCGCGGACGCGTCCGATGACCACGAAGCCGCCGTCCGGCGCTGCCACGACCGCGACCCCGGTGATCGCGGACTGGGCCGTCGGCGCCAGCTCGAGCAGCTCGAGCTCGAGACCGCAGGGCACCTGACACGCCGCGTCGCAGTCGTCGCCGTCGAGGCGGTTGCCGTCGTCGCACTCCTCCATCGCCTCGACGTAGCCGTTGCCGCAGGTCGGCGTCGGCGGGTCGAAGCCGGGCTCGCCGGTCGAGGACTCCGCGGCCCCGGTGCCGGTCGGCGCGCCGCCGGTCGGCGCGTCGCCGCTCGACGCGTCCGTCACCGCCGAGCCGCTCGACGTGCTCGTGCCGGTCGTACCACGGGTGTCCACGCCGGTCGTGCTCGTCGTGGCGTTCGCGCCGGTCGCGGTGCCGTCGTCGGCACAGGCCGCGAGCGAGATGCAGATCAGGAGGGCGCGGGCGGACGACACGAGCGGAGGATCACCGATGTGCGGGTGCACGTCAAAGCGTCACGAGCACTCGTTCTTGTCGCAGGTGCCGACGGGCGGGACCGCGTTGCCGACCCCGACGGCGCACCACGCCGGCATGCTGACCGGCAGTCCGGCGTCGTTGTAGGGCGACTCGCCCGGCTTGAGCCAGTACGGGTGATCGAGCAAAAAGTCCCACAGCGGGGCGAACGCCGTCATGCCCTCGGGCACCTCGAAGGGCGGCGTCGAATGGTTGCAGTTGTGGATGCACTCGACCACGAAGTGCCCACCCTCGACAAGGTGCTGCTCGAGGTCCTGCGAGGTCTGTTGAAAGTCCACCGCGATGCAGAAGTCGTTCTCGCCGCCCCAGAGCACCAGGCCCGGCATCTTGTGCCGGGGCTCGTTCCAGCCCTTGACGACGGTGCCGCCGGTGCCACCCGAGAGCGACATGAACGAGGCCAGCCGCTCGCCGCGGTGACCCGCGAGCTGACTGGTGAACAGCGCGCCCGCGCTGACGCCGACGCTGCTGACGCAGTCCTTGTCGACGGCGAACTGCTCGGCGACACACGACAGCATGTCCTCGAACAGCTGGAAGTCGGCCTCCATCGAGGCGTCGGGGTCGAGGATGCTAAATGGCCACTTGAAGGGTGCGCCCTGGTCGGCCGAGCGACCGTCGGGGATGACGGCGATGAAGCGCTTCTCGTTGACCGCCACCTGGGCGTCGGCGCGCTCGTAGAAGTCCTTGCTCGACCCGCCGAGCCAGTGCCACATGAACATCACCGGCAGCTCCTCGTCGGGCTGCATGTCGTCGGGCACGATGACGAGGAAGCTGCGGTCGAGCGGGATGCCCTCGATGTCCTGGGCGATCATGTTGGGCGCCTGGCCATCCATGTAGCCGGTCTCGAGGATCGGGCAGGCACCCGCGTAGGTGGGGATCTCCGGGGCCAGGATGGCGCCGGGCGGCGGCTCGTCGCCGCAGCGGCCGAACATCACCGGCGGCCCGCCCATGTCGAGCATGTCCGGCGGCGGACCCCCGCTGCTCCCGGCGTCGGTGCCCGGCTCGCCGGTCGACCCGCCCTGCGAGGCGCCCGTCGTCCCGGTGGTGCCGCTCGTGTCGGCGCCGCCTGTCAGGCCGGTCGTCGGTGCGCCGGTGTCGGCCCCGCCGGTGGGCGCGGTCGTGGCCCCGGACGAGCCGCCGGTGTCGGCCGTCTCGCCGCC
>JAYUXQ010000496.1:0-4570 GCA_043752905.1 Nannocystis sp.
CAGTGACAGCTCGACGTCCGGCGCGCGACCGATCCGCAGCTGTGGCGTGAGCAGGATCTGGGTCGTGTGGCCCTGCCAGCGCAGGCACAGCCGCGGACCGCGGGGCAGGGCGGCCTCGAGGTTGGCGAGCCGCTGCACGAGCCCGCCGCGGGCCGCCGCGCCCGGTCCGAGCGTGGGCGCGGCCGCGGACCCGAAACCACTGCGTTGCTGATACAGGTGCTCTTGCAACAGCGAGTGCGCGAGCAGGCGACTGCCCTCGCGCAGCGCGGCGTCCACCGCTTGCAACGCGTTTTGCAGCGCCTGATCGATCTGCTCGTGGCGGTCGAGCAGGCCGAGCACATACTCGAGCTGGCTGATCGCACCGGCCCGCTCGAAGGCGCGGGCGGCCCGGCGCAGCATGCCCAGGCGCTCGTAGATCTCGCCGGCGACGCCGCCCTGGTCGGCCTCCTCGAGCGCGCGCGCGGCCTCCATGAGGATCGCCCGCCGCGGCGCGCCGTCCTCCATGAATTCGGCGTGGCGCAGCAGCGTTTCGGCGAGCGCCTGATGGAGCGCGCGGCCCTCCTCGGTCGCGCCCGAGTTGCGCGCGCAGCCCTCGCGCAGCATCGCGATCCGCTGCACCGTGCCGCACAGCGTGTGCGCGTACTCGAGGCGTAGCGCGGCCGCCTGCGCGTGGTCGCCGGCGTGCTCGAGCGCGCGGGCTCGACCGAGCTCGCCGACCACCTGTCCCCGGGGACCTGGCCCTTGCGACCTGTCCGGAAGGCCATACGAGGACGCCCCGGGCGGCCGCCCGCCGACCCTCGGATCGGTGCCACGCACCGGCATCCGCGCGGATGGGGTGGACGGGGTGGACGGGGTAGACGGGGTAGACGGGGTGGACGAGGTGGAGGATCCCGAGGGCCCGGAGGTCATGGGCGGCGCAGGGGGGCGCTGCGGCTTGTTCGGGGCGGCCACGGGGCTGTGGATGCTAGCACGGTCCGCGGGTACACTGCGGCCATGGCGTCCACCCTGCTCGAGCCGATCGCCGCCGGCCAGACGCGCTTTCACATGCAGGGTGTGGCCCCCGACGGCCGCGGGATCGCGGTCGGCCGCGAGACACTGCTGGTGTTTCCGTCGCTCGATCGCCTGGTCGCGTTTCTCGGCGCCTACAGCGAGGAGTGCAGCCTCGACGACCTCATCCCCTCGCTCACGCTCGAGCGCGCCCGCCGTGAGGGAGGCGGCCAGGCGCTGCTGCTGCGCTGTGCGGGCGGCGACAGCTACGCGCTCGACCGCCTCGGTCGCATGGCCACCGCGGTGCACGGCCAGCTGTTCACCGGCAGCGGCACCGTGTTCGTCCGCTACCGCGATCGCTTCGCGCCGTTCGGCTACGACCTCGCGGGCCCCGTCGGGCGGGCCTCGGCCCCGCGTCCCCCGGGCACCGCGGCCGCCGGCGCGGTGCTCCTCGCCGAGGAGGTGCTGGTGGTCGACCACGACTACCAGGCCCGATACCGCGCGACCGACCGCCTGGATCCGGTGGAGCTGATCCAGCGCCTGCAGCTGCGCGCCGTCCCGCTGCCGCCCGGCGGCCTCGCCGAGTCGCCCGACCTGTGCGGCCTCCACGACCTCGCGCTCGTGCTCGTCGCCCCCGGCCTCTCGGATCGCGTCCTCGCCTATCTGTGGGGGCATCAGATCGCGATGGCCGGCGTGCGCGTGGCCCTCGCCGGGGAGCGTCGCGCGAGCCTGCTGCTGCGCCTGCGCCAGCCGAGTGGTCAGGTGCTGTCCGTGCTCCACGGGATCCCCGGCGTCGAGCTGCTCGTGCCGGTTTCACCGCGCGCCGCGGTCGAGCTCGGCTACCGCCACCCGATCCACCTCGCGTCCGCGTCGTCGTGCCTCCCCGGCGACGAGATGTACCTGTTCCGCGGCCGTGTCGCCCGCGTCGAGCGCCTCGAGGGCGCCCCGCAATTCATCGACGGCAGCCACCTCGTCGTCTCGCAGACCCGCGTCGCCTCGCCCGGCCCTGTCGGCCAGCCTGGCGACGCCCGGGGTGTATCGAGCGCGTCGCTGCAGGTCGCCCTGCGCCTGCGCCCCTCGGCCGGCGCCCGCGAGCCGCGTGGCGCCCTGGTCCGCTGGGAGCAGGCCGGCCTGCTGCGCAAGCTCGTCTACCTGATCCCACCGACCGCGCTCGCCGCTGCCCGCCTCGCCGTGCTGCCGCAGGGCATGCTCGTGTTGACCGGATCGAGCCTCGGCGGCGCCGGTGCAGGCCTCGCCGCGGGCGTCGGCGCGGCGGCCTTGATCCCGCTCGGCACGCGCATCGTCGAGGTCGCCCCCGGGGTGCTCGTCCCCGACGGCTTCGAGCTGTGGCCGCACGTCCGCCCGCAGCTGGTCCGCGAGCTGCTCGGCCTCGAGGCCGCCGACCACGCCCTGTTCCTCGGCCCCGACACCGACCCGCTGCGCCTGCGCCCCGATCACCTCATCCCGCTCGACGCCGCGATGATCAGCCGCCTCGAGCTCGCCGTCAGCGAGGCGCCCCCCGTCGAGCTGCTCACCCGCCCCGAGGGCAACGCGGCGTCCGTCGTCAACGAACACCTCGGCCGCTTCGCCCTGTGGGGATTTGGTCGCGTCGACAACGCGCCGAGCCCGGCGACTGCGGGTCGTGAATTGCCCCCGGGCCGGGACGACTGAGCATGGGCCAGGTGCTCGACGTCATGGCCCGCTCGTTCGTGGGGCTCGAATACCCGGGCACCCACGCTCCGCGAGCGACCCAACACGAGCAGCGAGGGGCCCGCGGTCGATGACCAGGCGCATCGGCGAATTCATCGACGCGTTCGTCGCTCCGCTGCTAGGGGGCGGTGAGGTCGTGATCGGCGCGCCCGTGCGGCCGTCCGACTTTCACGAGCTGCTCGGCGAGGTGCACACGCTGCGCTCCGGCCCCTTGCAGCACCTGAGGCTGGCGCGCGCGCGGCACCTGGTGGCCGAGCCCGCGTTGCCGGACCCGGACGGCGAGGAGCTGGCGCTGTGGGTCGGCCTCTACAATGTGCTGGCGCTCGACCATCCGGAGCGCGAGCGCGTGTGGGCGCGGTCGGTCACGTGGCAGCGCGTCGAACAGGCGGCCCGCTACTGGCTGCAGCTCAGTCACCCCGACGACTTCGAGGCCGCGCTCGTGCGGCATCTCAGCGTCGGGGCCTTCGTCGACCTCGTGCGTCGCGACCAGATCCTCAGCGGGCCCGAGGGTGAGCAGCGCTACGTCGGTCAGGAGGTCCCGCGCCGGCGCCTGCGCTGGGCGGTGCCGGGTGCGTTGAGCGTGCGCGACGAACGGATCCCGTGGTGGACGGCCGCGCACGCGCCCGAGGCCGAGCGCCTGTTACAAGATGTCCTGTGGGCCAGCCCGATCACCTGCCTGCTGCGGCCGCGTCAGGCCCCGCCCGGCTGGAACCCGCTGACGGCAGCGCCGTACCTGCAAGAGCGTGCGTTCGCGCGCGTCGTGTGTCATCAATGGGCCGCGTCGCGCAACTGGATCGAGATCGGGGGTGCCGTGCTCGGGGCCCTGTTGTTCACGCTCACGGGTCGACCGACGCAGGAGCTCGAGCCGCGCGCGCCCGAGAGCCGGCCGCCCCGCGCGCGCACCGGCCGCGGGTCGGGCCGTCCGGCCCCGGCGCTGGCTGCCTTGCCGGCGACGCCGATCGACGCGGGTCCGGCCGACGTCGCGGCCCTGATCGGCGCCCTGATCCACGTCCATTTCTTGCGGGTGCTCGAGTTCGGGGCCCGGCTCGGGGTCGCGCCGACCTCGCGAGACAGGCCCGTGCAGATGTTCCTGGCGCTGCCCTTGCTGCTGCCGCACCTGGTCGAGGTGCTCGGCACGCCGCTGCCCAGCGACCCGCGCGCCGGCTTCGACGGGCAGGTGTTGCGGCGCTGGACCGAGTATGTCGAGCACCTGGGCGAGCTCATCCCAAAAACTACGGTAGAGAATCTAGTGGCCACTTTGGTGCCGCGCGTCGTAAAAGCAGCATCGGCATGAGCGTGACCACGGCGCCTTCGATCCCCGACCTCGCCCGGCGCTTGCAGGACGGCGCGCGCCAGCTGGAGCAGCAGTTCCTGGGCAAGGAGGAGATCATCCGGCTCCTCTTCATCAGCGCCCTCGCGGGCGAGCACCTGGTGATGGTCGGCCCGCCCGGCACGGCGAAGAGCGCGATCGTCCGCGCCTTCGCGCAGGTCATCGACGCGGTGTACTTCGATTATTTGCTGACGCGCTTCACCGAGCCCAACGAAATTTTCGGCCCGGTCGACATTCAGGCGTTTCGTCAGGGGACGTATCGCCGCCGCATCGAGGGCATGCTGCCGCAGGCCGAGGTCGTCTTCCTCGACGAGATCTTCAAGGCCAACAGCGCGATCCTCAACAGCCTGCTGACTCTGGTCAACGCGCGCCGCTTCACCCACGGGACCAACACCGTGCGCGTGCCGCTGATCTCGCTGTTCGCGGCCTCCAACGAGGTGCCGACCGACGACGCCCTGTCGGCGATCTTCGACCGCTTCCTGCTGCGCGTGCGCTGCGACTACCTCGACAGTTATCACTTCCGCGGCCTGCTGCAAAAAGGCA
>JAYUXQ010000497.1:0-1755 GCA_043752905.1 Nannocystis sp.
ACGACCGCGCCGACGACCACGGCGACCACGGCGACCACGGCGACCACGGCAACGACCGAGGACCCGCCGACGACGGGCGGAGTGGTCGGGGCGCAGTGCGATTTGTGGGCGCAGGACTGCCCGGACGGCAGCAAGTGCGTGCCCTACGACGACGACAGCGACGGCATCCACGACTCGGCGCGCTGCGTGCCGGTCGATGACTCGCCGGGCCAGGCCG
The DNA here is from genome assembly GCA_043752905.1 of Nannocystis sp. GTDB lineage: Bacteria > Myxococcota_A > Polyangia > Nannocystales > Nannocystaceae > Nannocystis. The sequence goes on from JAYUXQ010000497.1 coordinate 218, forward strand.
GCGACGACTGCAAGATCGAGGGGTCGATCGCCAGCGGCATCGACGACTGCGACGTCGGCCTGATGTGCTGGAACGCGGACGCGAACAACCAGGGCCGCTGCGTGGAGATGTGCAGCGGCTCGCCGAGCGATCCGACCTGCCCCGACGCGTTGATCTGCGACATCAGCAACGGCGGCGTGCTGCTGTTGTGCGTGACGCCGTGCGACCCGCTGACGCCGTCCTGTCCGAGCGGACAGATCTGCCTGCCGGGCGGTGACAAGCAATTCGTGTGCGACGTCGACGCCAGCGGGGACCAGGGCGGCTACGGCGATCCATGCGCCTACGTCAACGTGTGCGACCAGGGCCTGATGTGCGTGTCCGGGCAGTCGGTGCCCGGCTGCAAGACCGACGGCTGCTGCACCGAGTACTGCGATCTCTCGGATCCCGGCGTCGTGTGTGCCGGCGCGCCCGAGCAGGAGTGTGTGTCGTTCTACGACGACGACGCGGCGCCTCCGGGCTACGAGAACGTCGGCGTGTGCACGATCCCGCTGTGACGACGGCCGCGGCGGATCAGTAGGCCTTGACGGCGTCGACCTGAACGACGCGGTCGTCGTCCTGACACCACGCGGTCAGCTTGCCGCCGTAGACGCAGCCGGAGTCGAGGCCGATCGTGTGCGCGCCGCGGTAGTGGCCGCGCCACGCCCAGTGACCGTGGGCGACCCGCGCGGGGCCGGTCCAGAACGCGTCCCATGGCCGGTACGGCGGCGGGCAGTCGGCGGGGTCGCGGTCGAACTTGCTGCGCTCGCCGGTGGCGGTGCAGCAGCGCACCCGCGTGGCGAACGAGACCGCCGGCGAGTCGAGCCAGGTGTCGTCGTGCGGGGCGGCGTTGACGAGCGCGGCGACGGCAGGGAGGTCCTTCCAGCGCGGGTCGAGGCCGGCGTGCACGACCCACAGGTCCGGGACGTTGGCCCCCGGCGCGCCGGGCAGGTGGGCGAACACGGGCAAGGCGCGCAGGCGGGCGAGCAGCTCGTCGGCGTCGGGGGCAGCAAATAACGGGCCGAGGGTGTCGTGCTTGCGAGGCCAGCGTCCGCTGCGGGTCAGCAGGCAGTAGACGTCGTGGTTGCCGAGCACGCCGCGTCCGCCGACGTCACGCCACAATCGCAGGGCGGCGAGGGAGTCGGGCCCGCGGTTGACGAGGTCGCCGAGGCACCACAGCTCGTCCCGCGCCGGGTGGAAGTCGATCGCACGCAGCAGGCGCTCGAACTCGGTGGCACAGCCCTGCAGATCGCCGACGCACCAGCGCATGGCCACGCAGTGTACCTGTCCCCGCGGCCAGACACGGATCTGGATCGAGAGCATCCGCACAGGCAGGCCTGGATGCGCAGTGGGGGGCGCACGCTCCGCCGCCGAAGCTGGAAATTAGCGAGGTCCCGAGGGGGTAGCCTCCTCGTTGTCGATGTACAGGGTCGGCGACGGGGTCGTCGACGATCAGCAGGTTGTCGACGCGGCCGTCGTACAGCTGGACGCCGCCATCCTTGGCGAGGGTCTCGTCGGCGATG
>JAYUXQ010000498.1:0-4569 GCA_043752905.1 Nannocystis sp.
GTCGCCAAGTCGCAGGGCGACGCCGCCGGCAGCGACCGTAGCGGGCGCTACCTGCTCGAGCTGACCAGCACCCCCACCTGCGACTGCCCGACGATCTACGAGATGGACCTGTGCAACAACGACGTCAGCGCCCTCGCCAGCACCGGCGGCCGGGTCAGCCTGTCGCAGACCGACGGCTTCCTGCTGATCACCGAGGACATGGGCCTGCTGACGCTCTCGGGCGCGATCGAGGCCAGCGGTGAATTCGACGTCGCCGCGATCAACGGCTTCGCCAGCGCCCTCGGCGAGGTCGCCCTCTATGCGCGCCTGACCGGCAGCTTCTCCGACCCCGACCGCTTCACCGGCACCGTCCAGACCCGCGCCCTCGGCGAGGTCGACGGCGACGACATCGACTGCCGAACCGAAGCTGCAGTCTCGGGCGTTCGCACGCCCGACCCCTGAGACCCCATGTCCGCGACCCCACCATCGTCCCCTGCAACCGTCCCATCCGCACCGATCTGGTCGCAAGACCGCTACGTCGAGGCCGCCCACTTCGCCGCCGAGGCCCACCGCAGCCAGACCCTGTTCGACAGCGGCCTCCCCTATCTCCTGCACGTCACCACCGTCGCTGCCGAGGTGCTCGCCGCGATCGCCATCGAGCCCGTCGCCGACCCCGACCTCGCCGTGCTCTGCGCTCTCCTGCACGACACCGTCGAGGACTGCGGCGTCACCGTGGCCACCCTCGAGGCTCACTTCGGCACCGGGGTCGCGGCGGGCGTGCTCGCGCTGAGCAAGGACCCCGCGCTCCCCCGCGACCAGGCGATGCCCGACAGCCTGCGCCGGATCCAGCTCCAGCCGCGCGAGGTCTGGCTCGTCAAGCTCGCCGACCGCGTCACCAACCTCCAGCCGCCCCCGAGCCACTGGAAAGCCGCGAAGATCGCCGCCTACCGCGATGAGGCGACCACCATCGTCGAGGCCCTCGGCGCCGCCAGCTCCTACCTCGAAGGCCGCCTGCGCACCAAGATCGCCGCCTACCCACCCGCCCCGGCTCCCGCCGCGCCCGCTGCTTCATCCACCTGACCGGCCTGAGCGACCCGTCCACCTGACCGGCCTGCCCGTCGTCCCCGTCAGCGTGATCGCCCCCGTCAGCGTGACCATCCTGATCTCCCGATCCGCTTGCACCCCCGCCGCGCCGACCTAGCTTGCAGCCTCGCATGGCCGCAAGCATCACCTACGTCGCGATGGGAGACTCCACTGGCGCCGGCTTTGGCGTGGCCACCGGCACCAGCTACGTCACCCGCGTGTTCACGCAGCTTCAGCAGCGCGACCCGGTCGCGCGCCTGATCAACCTCGCCAGCAACGGCGCCACCAGCCAGACCGTGCGCGACAACCAGGTCGAGCGTGCGATCGGCGTCCAGCCGACCGTGTGCTCCCTCTTCATCGGCGGCAACGACGTCTGGCGCGGTGTGGAACCAGCCCGCTTCGCCCGCAACCTCGCCGCGATCGCCGAACGCATCGACCGCGCCCGCTGCCCGGTCGTCCTCGGCACCCTGCCCAACCTCTCGCACGCCCCCGCCGCCGGCCTCGCCGAGCGCTTCCTGGGCATCTCCCGCCCACAGATCGCCGAGCGCATCGAGGCCTTCAACGACCGCATCCGCCGCCTCGCCATGGATCACAGCTACGCCCTCGTCGACCTGTTCGGCGCGGCGCGCCTCGACGAGCACCCCGAGTATTTCAGCGACGACGGCTTCCACCCCTCGGCCGCTGGCCATGCCGCCTGGTTCGACACCATGTGGCCCGCCTTCGCCCGCGTCGTCCCTGCGTAGGGCCGCGGGGACCCGACTACTTGCGTCCGAGCTTCTCCTTCACGACCTTGACGATCTCCCCCTTCGCCGGGAACCGCCCAGTCGCCAGCTTGCTGAAGATCAGCTCACCGTCGACCTGCACCTCGAACGCGCCGCCGTCCCCGCGATGCAGGTTGCAGTGGAGCTTGTTGCCGAAGGTCCCCTCGAGTTCGACCACCAGACCGGTGGCCCGCGGGTAGTAGTTTCAGCGCGTGCAGTAGTGGATGTCGATCTGCATCCCTCAAGCGTGGCCGCGGTCGCGCGGTTGCGCCACCGGCTCACGAGCGCGAGCCGAAGTAGAACCCGGCCAGGCCGGCCAGGGCCTGCTCCGCGCCGAGGTTGCCGAAGCCGATCACCTCGGGGCCCGGCAGCACGCCGACGAAGGTCTGCACGCCCAGCGCAGCGACCGCGCCGATCCCGATCACCGCACGCAGGTCCTCGAACCAGCGGTTGTGGCCCGGCCGCCGACGTTGCCAAAACGTGACCACCCGCGTCAGCAGCAGGCCGAGCAGGAAGCCGAACACCAGCAGCAGCGTGAACAGCCCGCGATACAGTTGCAGTCCGCCTTGCCGGATCACCAGCACCCCGACCGTCACCAGCGCGGTGACCAGCAACAAACGCACGCTGCCGCGCGGCAGCCACAGCGGTGGCGGTCCGCCGGCCGGGTCGCTCGCCGCCTGGCCGCGCGCCGCGAAGTAGTGTCCGAGCACCACGAACAGCAGGCTCTCGAGGTGCTCTGGCAGCGGCCGCTCGGGCGCACGCAGCAGCAGCCCGCACACCGTCCCGACCACCCCGAGGGCCAGCAACGCTCGCACGCTGCCCGACGGCAGCCCGAGCGCGTGGATCTGCCGCCAGTGCGGGGTCGTCGGCGGCTCGCTCATCGTGCCAGTATGCCTGGAACTCTCGCGGCCCGTCGCTGTCCCTACCACCATGCCGGCTCCCTGGTTCGCCCTCGTCCTCGCCCTCACCGCGCCGGTCCCGGTCGCGGGCGCGCCGGCGACCGCCACGACACCGCCACCGGCGACCGCCACCGCTGTCCCCGGGTCCGCGCCTCCGCTCGAGCTCGCCGTCACGGCCGCCGACGCCATGTTACGCGCCGCGAAGCTCATGCCCCGATCGTACGATTACGACGGCGCGATCGCCCGCGGCTCCGGCCTCGACCCCGAGGTCCTGGCCACCCGCCTCGACGCGTTGACCTCCGCCTGCCCCGGTACCTGCGAGACCCTTCAAGCCCACGCCGAGCTGTTCGATCGTCTCGCTCGCGCGCTCGGCCAGCTCGGCGCCCCGCGGCACGCAGGGAGCCTCCTGCGAGCCGCCATGCGCGGCAGCTTCGCGGCCTCGCAGGCGCTCGATGACTTGCGCATGCACGCGATGGTCCAGGCCCTCCCGCGCGCCCGCTGCGAGCCGCCGACCGTCGCGGAGCTGACCCGCGCCGCCACCGACCTCGCCGATTTCGCGGTCATGCGCGTGCGCTCCGGCGTGCTCACGGCCGAGTCCCTCGAGCCGCACGAGCGCGAGGACCTCGCGTACTTCCTCGCCGCCGTCGCCGACGCCGGTCGCGAGGTCGGTGGGCCGGTCGAGGTCACCCGCAACGCTCGCGGCGTCGGCAGCCCGCCCGACACCCCCGCCACCCCCGCCACCCCCGACCCCAAGGAGCCGCTGCGGACCGAGGCGCTCGCGCAGGTGCAGCTCGCCACCCGGGCGGGCGACCTCGCCGGGGCCGTCGCGGCCGGCCGCCGCTACCTCGCCTCGTTCGGCTATCCCGCCGCGATCGACGGCGCCGCCGATCCCGATCAGGCGTGGGGTGGCGCGCGTCACAACTTCGTCATGCGCGACGTCGCCGAGCTCGCCGAGCTGACCGGCGACATCACCCTCGCCCACGACCTCTTCCGCAACGCCGACCCCGGCGGCGGCATGTGTGGCACGAGCTACTGGTCGTACTGGAAGACTCAGGTCGGCGGCGTCATCCGCACCGCGGAGCGCCTCGGCGGCTGTCGCCCCGTGATCGCCGAGCGCCTCCTCGACGTCGACGTCGACGCCGACGACGCCACCACGCCCGACCCCGAGGGCCTCGGCACCGCGCGCCTCGCCGCCGCCGGCTTCGACGTCCCGCGCCTGTTTCGCGGCGCCATGCTGACCCTCGGACGCGACGACGAGGACAGCCTGCGTCGCGCCCTCGAGGCCGCACCCGCCCCGCTTCGCAGCGCCGCGCTGGCCCGGCTCGCGCGACGCGGTCGCGAGGACTGGGCCCGCCGCGTGTACGCGATCGAGGGCACCGCCGCGACCGGCGACCGGCGCACCCTCACCATGCTCGCCGGCATGCTCGACACCCTCACGCCGGCCGACCAGGCCCGCGTCGCCGCGACGATCGGCGCCGCCGCGAAGCGTCCCCCCTTCGACCCGTGCGCGCCCGACCTGCTCGGCGGCTTCGGCAGCGGATCCAACATTTGGACCCGCCCGGTCCCGGCGCTCGGACGCCGCTGCGCGACCTCCTTGACGCTCGCGCAGTCCGGGACCCTCGCGCGCGCCCTGCTCCCGCTCGTCGAGCACCGCGATCCGCAGGTCCAGGGCGCGGCGATCGAGGCGCTCGGCAAGCTCGCCGTGGGCGCCACGCGACCGACCCTGCGAAAGCTGGCGAGGACCACCCCGAGGCGCCCCTGCGAGGACGAGGCCAGCTGCGTGCCGCATTACCGGCACCAGGTGGCCGTCGACGCCCTCGCTGCCCTCGACGCCGCCCCGGGCGACC
>JAYUXQ010000499.1:0-1754 GCA_043752905.1 Nannocystis sp.
CCGCGGGTCGCGGAGGTACGCGGCGCGATCAACCGCTGCAAGCCGCTGGTCCCGTACTCAAGATCGACGATCACCGTCAAGCCCGACCCGCGCGGCAAGACCTCGATCCTGTTCGGCGAGCATGAGGCGCGGGGCCAGCTCGGCCGCTGCGTCGCCAAGATCGCCGCCCGGACCAAGATCGCCAAGGGCGAACGACTCAGCTTCAAACTTTAATTTTTTAGTCGCGCCCCCCAACCCAACATTCATCGAGGTTTTCATGCCGACCATGCGACGGCGTAGCCACTGCTTTTGCCTTCTCGTCACCGTTGTCCTCGGGTGTGACACGTCGAATTCGACCGCCACCCAGCGGATCGTCAAACCACCGCCGAGGCCGGTCGAGGAGCAGGCCAAGCCTGGACCGCCTGGCACCTACAATCTGCGCGGGACGCCGATCACGGGACGCACTCGCCGTCAGGAGTCGAGCTTCGATATCGACGCCGCGCAGCTCACCGCCAAGGCGGGCGCCTTCACCTTCACCGGCACGATGACCCTGCACGGAGAGACCGCGGAGGAGCTCGAGGTCCACGTCGTGGAGGAGGGCCTGATCCGCAGCGGCCGCCTGAGCCACGTACTCGACAAGACGACCACCACGACGCGCATGAACCTCGCGGACGGAACCGTGGACACGGAGACCGAGGAAGAATTCGGCGAGCTTCACGGCCGCGTCGAGGTGATCGACTTCGCTAACGGCCGGTGGAAGCGGAAGCTCGTCGGGGCCGCGCCGTCTGCCGAGCTGGCCCGCGACCTCGAGGGCGCGCCGATCGAGGACGCGAGTTATCCCGCGGCGGCCAAGCTCGGTGAGTCATGGACAGTGACGGGTCCCGACCTACGGCGCTGGCTCGGCAGCGAGTTCACGGCGACCACCGGCCAGATCACCAGCACGCTGGCGGAAGTCGAGGTGTTGCCAGCGGAGACGATCGTCACGATCAGATCTGCCGGCGAGTTCGGCGGCACCATGCGCGAGGAGGGCGGCGATATGGCCTTCACGATGAAGCTCCAGGTCACCGAGCGTCGCTCTCTCGAGCGCGCAGTGGAGATCGATGGGTCCGGCCAGGGCACGCTCGAGATATCCGGCTCTTACGTCGAGGACGGGATGCCCGTGTCCCTGTCCATGGCCGGCCCAATCACCATCAAGTTCAAGGGCGCTGTCCTCTGACAGCCACCTGTCAGCGCTACCTCTCACCCCCCGACATTGAGGAGTTTTTCATGCCGACCAAGTCACGGCGTTGCTACGCATTTGCCGTTCTCGTACTCCCGCTCGCCTTCGGCGGGCTTCCTGTCCAAGCCCACGCATTGGCACCGCCAGGCAGCCCCACCGCGGCCGCCACCACCGTGCGCGACGTCGTCAACCTCAAGAGCGGCGGCATGGTGCTCGGCCAGATCGTCGAGATCCTGCCAGGCGATTCGCTGACCATGGTGTCGACCGCGGGCGACCACAAGCGTTTTAGCTGGGCCGAGCTCGCCAGCTACGAGCGCAACGGCGTGAGGACCGACGTGCCGGCGGAGCCGGCCGTGCCGGTCGCCGCGCCGGCCGATCGGAATGACCCGCAGGAGCCAATCCAACTCCGCCCCGGCGCGCCGCGCCTGCACATCGAGCTGACACGCCCCGCTGACCTGAAGCTGTACGAGGTCACCGGCGAGTTTTCGGGGTTCAACTACCGCGGATTCAGCACCGGCACGACGTCAAGGCCGGTCTGCGTCGCGCCGTGCGACCA
>JAYUXQ010000500.1:0-11124 GCA_043752905.1 Nannocystis sp.
ATAAATTCGGGCTACAGCGGCGTCTCGTAGACGCGATACTTCGCGACCTGATAGCCGCCCATGCTCTTGATGGCGCTATTGACCTTGAAGTTGTCCTCGAGCGTCCAGCCGATCTCGCCCGAGGTCCAACCTTGCTGGGCGCCGGCGCGGTGGGTGGCGAGGAACAGCAGCGAGTCGATGCCCTGGCCGCGGTACTGGGCCTTGATGCCGAGCAGGATCAGGCGGCCGGCCTTGATCGTCTTCTTGACCTTGAGGTCCCACAACAGGCGAAAGATGCCGAACGGGAACAGCTTGCCGTCGAGCTTCTTCATCACCGGGTTGACGTTCTGGATCGTCAACACGAACGCGGCCGGCTGGCCGTCGACCTCTGCGAGCAACGCGAAGTCGGGGTGCAGGACCATCTTGAGGTCCTTGGCGATGTGCAGGTACTCCTTCTTGCCGATCGGCACGAAGCCCCAGTTCTTCTCCCACGCGTCGTTGTACACCTCGAGCGTGCGCAGCACCTCGGCGTCCCAGTCATCGAATCTCATCTTGCGCAGCTTCACGCCGCTGCGCGCCGCCATCTTCTCGGCGACCCGCACGATGCGCTCCGGCGTCGGCTTTTGCGGGTCGAGCTCCCAGTGCAGCAGGTCCTTGGCCTTTTGCATCCCGCACTGCGTCAGCAGGCGGTCGTAGTACGGCGGGTTGTACGGCATGTTGATGCCGGGCTCGCGCTCGAAGCCGTCCACCAGCACGCCCGTGATGTAATTCGTCGACAGCTCGAAGGGCCCGATCATCGCGGTCATGCCCCGCGCGCGCAGCCAGCCCTTCGCCTTGTCGACCAGCGCCTGCGCGACCTCGGGGTCGTCGGGACACTCGAACATCCCGAGGTAGCCGGTCTGCTCGCCATGAAATTTGACGTAGTCAGCGTCCTCGACCGCGGCCACGCGCCCGACATCGCGGCCGTCGACGCGCGCGATCCAGAACGCCGCCTCCACGTGCTCGAAGAACGGGTTCTTGGCCGGGTTGAGGTAGTCGCGGCGGTCCATCAGCAGCGGCGGCACCCACTGCTCGCTCGGGTGGTGCTCGCGGTTCACGTACCAGGGCACGCGAATGAAGCGCTCGACCAGCTTGCGGTCGCTCAGGGGGACTTCGATCAGCTCGACCGCGCGACTCGTCATTAACCACGGCTCCCGGTCCGCGGATAGCCGTGCAGACGCCCTGGCGTCAAGTGCGCGCCTGGCGCTGATCGCCGTTCCTGCTGCGAGATTGACGGGCCCCACCGAAGCGGGAGAACGTTCGAGCGATGCGTATGCGTATTCCCGCCCCGTCGATCGCCCGCGTCCTGTGGCTCCTCGCCGGTACGTCGCCGCTCGGTGCATGCGGTGACAGTGGCAAGGCCGGCGACACGGGCACGAGCTCACCGACGCAGATCACCAGCGTCAGCGAGCCCGGCACCAGCGAGGCCCCGACCGGCGACGCCACCCAGGGCGCGACCACCAGCACTTCGGGACAGGTGCCGACCGAGGCCAGCGCCACCGGCACCGGCGAGACCGTCGCCAGCACGTCGACTGGCGCCGTCGGCACCACCGGACCGGGTGACCCGAGCGCCGGCGAGACCGGCTTCGACACCGGCTTCGACTGCGTGCAGACCTTGCAGGCGACTGTCCGCGACTTCAAGGCCGAGCACCCCGACTTCGAGGACTTCACCAGCGAGACCGGGCTCAAGGGCATCGTCGAGGCCACGCTGGGTCCCGACATGAAGCCGGTGTACGCGGCCGACGGTCCGACCGCACAGACCTCGGGGCCGGCCGATTACGCGCAGTGGTACAACAACACGCCGGACATCAACATCGCCTTCGCGGTCGACCTGACGCTCAACGAGGTGATGCCGGGCCTGTTTAGCTTCGAGAGCGACGCCTTCTTCCCGGTCGACGATCAGGGCTGGGGCAACCAGGGCAACCCGCACAATTTCCACTTCACCACCGAGATCCACACCACGTTCAATTATCAGGGTGGTGAGGTCTTTACCTTCATCGGTGACGATGACCTCTGGCTGTTCATCAACGGCGAGCTTGCGATCGACCTCGGCGGCGTCCACCCCGAGCTCACCGGCACCGTCGACCTCGATGCCGCGGCCGCCGCAATCGGCATCACCGTCGGCGGCACCTACGCGATGGACATCTTCCACGCCGAACGCCACACCGTCGACTCGCACTTTCGCATCGATACCAGCATCCAGTGCTTCATCATCCCCGGATGACGAGGTGCTCGCAGGAGCGTCGCCGCGCCCCGAGGATCCGCGGTTGACGGCCCGAGGTTTAGCGTCGACGATGCGACTATGAAACGTGGTTCATCTGGTTTACATGACCTTCGGGTAGCGGCGACTTTGGCCCCCGTCGTCCTCGCGCTGGCCTCCGCCTGCGGCAGTACGCCCGCAACCAGCGCCAGCAGCAGCGGCACCGACGCGAGCACCGGCGACAGCACTGGCAACGGCACCGGCAACAGCAGCCTCCCCACCACCGGGGACATGACCGCCAGCGGCGCGAGCAACAGCGGCTCGACCAGCGACTCGCCGACCTCCGGCAACAGCGAGAGCAACAGCAACAGCAGCGTCACCGATACCTCGACCTCGTCCGCCTCCGCCAGCGAGTCGGCCAGCGAGTCCGGCTCGAGCAGCACCTCGGCCACCGCCACCACCGACGCGAACACCGGCACCACGGGCACCACCACCGGTGGCGAGAGCACGATGGGCGTCAGCGACAGCGACAGCGCGAGCACCGGCGGGACCACTGGCGGCGCCGAGTCGACCACCAGCGGCGCCGACACGACCACCGGCGCCGACGACACGACCACCGGCGGCAACGCCGACTGCGACCCTGTGCTCGACGCAGTGATCCGCGACTTCAAGGTCGAGCACCCGGACTTCGAGAAGTACAGCGGCAACGTCGCGTACAAGGGCCTCGTGAAGGACGACCTCGGTCCTGATCAGAAGCCGGTCTACGCGGCCGACGGACCGACCCCGCAGACCAGCGGGCCGGACGCGTTCAAGCAGTGGTACAACGACACCCCGAACGTCAACCAGGCGATCCCGATCCAGCTGACGCTGACGGAGATCATGCCCGGCATCTTTCAATACAAAAGTGACGCCTTCTTCCCGATCGACAACCAGGGCTTCGGCAACCAGAACTTCGAGCACAACTTCGCCTTCACGACCGAGATCCACACGCAGTTCATCTACAACGGCGGCGAGTCGTTCACCTTCACCGGCGACGACGACATGTGGATGTTCGTCAACGGCAAGCTGGCGATCGACCTCGGGGGCCTGCACCCGCCCGACACCCAGACGATCAGCCTCGACGCCGAGGCCGCCAAGCTCGGCATCACCAAGGGCATCGTCTACTCGATGGACATCTTCCACGCCGAACGCCACTCGACCGGATCCAACTTCCGCATCGACACCACGATCGGCTGCTTCATCCCGCAGTGAGCCCGGGCTGAGAAACGAGGTAGCCGCCTCTCGTTGGACGGCCCGAGATTGGTCTGGAGCGTGCGCGCGAGCTGATTCAGGCGGACTCGCCCATGTACTCGCGGGACCTATTAAAATACGCGGTCCAGCTGTACGCGATCCACTCGCGGTCGGCGTCGGTCATCGGGCGGACCAGCTTGCCGGGGTTGCCCATCATCAGCTGCCCGGTCGGCACGACCTTGCCGGGCGGGACCAGCGTCCCCGCGGCGACGAACGCCCAGTCCTCGACGACCGCGTTGTCGAGCAGGCACGAGCCCATCCCGATCAGGCAATCGTCCCCGATCGTACAGCCGTGCAAGATGACCCGGTGACCGACCGTCACGCGCGCCCCGACCGTCGTGCGCGAGCGCCCCTCGGTCATGTGGATCACCGTGCCGTCCTGGATCGATGTATGGGCGCCGATGACGATCGGGCCGTCGTCGGCGCGCAGCACCGCTCCTGGCCAGATGCTGGCGCCCGGACCGACCTCGACGTCACCGATCAGCATCGCGCTCGGGTGCACGTAGGCGGTCGGGTCGACCCGCGGGAACTTGCCGCGAAAGCCCTCGAGCATCTCACGTCCCGAACACGAGGAAGGCGATCACGCCGCCGGCGATCAACAGCAGCGCCAGCACGATGATCCACGCGGAGCCGCCTTCCTTGCTGGTCGGCGCGGGCGGACGGGCGGTCCTCGGGTCCGGCGGGATCGTCCGCACCGGCTTGCCCGATGGGCCCTTGCCCGTGGTCGGCGCGCCAGGCAGGACCTTCGCCCCCGAACCACCGAGCCCGAGCTCCGGGTCCCGCCGCGGCATCGGTTCCACCGGCGTCGGCGACAGGCCGAGCTTGTTCGGCGTCAGCGGCACCTTGCCCGGCACCGGCGTGAACACGTCGACATCCAGCGGCCGCGACGGGTCGACATCCTCACGCCCGCTGCCGCTGCCGCTGCCGCTGGCCCCGGGGTGACTGGCCCCGGGGTGACTGGCCCCGGGGTGGCTCGAGCCGCTGGTGCTGCCGCGGGTCGGCTCGGCGACCGGCACGACCGGCTCGGATGCGAGGCCCTCCTGGGCCGGCTTCTCGCCCTCGCCGAGCGACCGAAAGTGCAGCATCTCCTCGTTGATGAGGTTGATGATGAGGTTGTTGCCGCCCGGGGACCGCTCCTCCTGGGTCTTCTTCTCCTGCGCGCGCTTGTCGGCCTCGATCTCCTCGCGGATCGGCTTACAGAACTCGATCAGGTCGCGTGCGCCGACCTTGAGCCGGTTCGAGAACAGGAACTGCAACAGCGCGTCGGCGAAGTCGTCCGCGTCGGCGTAGCGGTCGTTGATGTCCTTGGACAGCGCCCGCAAGATCACCGCCTCGAGCTCCGGCGGCACCGCGGGGTTGTACGAGCGCACGCTCGGCACCTCACAGGCGCGGACGAGGGCGATCGTCTGGTAGTCGTTCTTGCCGCGGAACAGCCGGCGGCCGGTCAACATCTCGAACGCGAGGATGCCCGCCGAGAACACGTCGGCCCGGTGATCGATCTCCTCGCCGCGGGCGGCCTCCGGCGAGAGGTAGCTGTACTTGCCCTTGACCACGCCCGGGTCGGTCGACTCCAGCTGCGTCGTCGCCTTGGCGAGCCCGAAGTCCGTCAGCTTCACCTCGCCGTTCCACGACACGAGGATGTTCGGCGGCGAGATGTCGCGATGGACAATGCCGATCGGGCGGCCCGTCTCCGAGTCGGTCAGCTTGTGCGCGTACGCCAGGCCCTTGAGGATCTCCGTCAAGATCCAGGTGACCAGCGGCACCGGCATCGCCCCGCCCCGCTTGGCCTGGTACTCGAGCAGCGCCTTGAGGTTCGTGCCATGGACGAAGTCCATGACGATGAAGTAGGTGTTCTCGCTCTCGCCGATGTCGAAGACCGACACCACGTTGGCGTGATTGAGGCGAAGGCTCAGCCGCGCCTCGTCGAGGAACATGCGGACGAACCGCTGGTCCTTGATCAGCCCCGGAAGGATCCGCTTGATGGCGACCTTCTTCTTGAAGCCCGCCATCGACTCGGCCTCGGCGACATAGACCTCGGCCATGCCGCCCGCATCGAGCTTGTAGAGTGGACGGTAGCGTTGAGCTGTCATGAACTGGGAACGGGGCGCGAGTGTAACAGGATCATCAGCCCGGAGAGCATCCGCGGGGAAACAGGGTTCGCAGGCCTCAGCCTGGCCTGGGGGCGGGCGCACGCGACCCCGCAGCGTCATGCGGCGGGTCGTACTGGGTCAAGATCAAACGCACGACACCGAGCCACAGGTCGCTCTCGATCATGAGCGGGATCCGCCGCCCCTCGCTGCTCACCCATACGCGCATTTTGTACGCTTTCTTGCCGGGAATTGCGGCCCCGAACCGGTCCACGCGGGTGATGACGCCGTCGTAGGCGACCACCTGGTCCGGCGTGATGCCCAGCGCCGCCGCCAACGGCGGGAGTTCGGTCCGCGTCGGTCCGCGCGCGGTGATGTCGACGCGCAGCAGCGTGTTGCCGTCGAGCGCGTGCGCCTTCGCCTTCGCGCCAGGCTCGAGGTCGAGCGACCGCACCCAGGCCATCACCGACAGAGGGTCGAAGGTGTCGCTGGGCAAGCGCTTGCGCGCGCTCGAGGTCTTGCCGTCCTTGTCGTCGGCGATCTCCACGAAGCCGCGACCAAAGAAGGTCGCCACCGTCTCGCGTCGCTTGTACGTGGTCGCCATCCCCTCGCGCTTGGTGATCGCGCCCGTCATCACCGGCGCGCCCGTCTCCGCGTCGAGGATCGCCGCCATGTCGTAGACGATCGTCGTCAGCAGCGCCGCCACCCCGCTCGTGCGCGCCGAACCCTCAAGACGGATGCGGTCCGGCGTACCGTTGGGACCCGGCTCCCGGGCCACGACCGCCGCCTCGGCGATGCCTGTCGGGTTGCCGCCGAAGTACACGTCGAACTTGAAGCGCTCGCCCGGCCGCATCGTCGCGCCAAAGCTCGCCGGTCGCGGCACCCACGGCACACGATGCGTGCGGTCGACGAACTCCGGCTCCGCCAGCGCGCCGCTCCACCCGAGCAGCGGCGAGCGCCCCGGTGCCGGCCCACGCACGACCCCCGGAGGCTCGAGCCTCGGCAACCGCGACGCATCATCCGGCCAGATCCCGATCTCGACCTCGGGCATCGCCGCCGCCTTCGACTCAGTACGTAGCCCCGGCGTACGCACCTCCTCGGTCGGCTCACGCGGGCCCTTCTTCGGCGTGATCGCAGGCATGCCAGTCGAACCAGTCGAGCCAGTCGAGCCAGTCGAGCCAGTCGAGCCAGTCGAGCCAGGCGTGCCAGGCGTGCCAGGCGTGCCAGGCGTGCCAGGCGTGCCAGTCAACGCTTCGGAGCTGTCACCTGTCGCCGGTGCCTCGACCAGGGAAGCAGCGGCCGACGCCAGGAGTTTTGCGGCAAGGATCCAGGGCGTCATGGTGTCTCGCGGCCCTCGCGGCCACGAAGCATGTTAGAATGCCCGGCCTTTGACGCCAACTGGCGATCGCAATGTCGTCCGAGCCAGGAACATCTCCCGATCCCGCCGTCGACCTGCGCCCCACGTCACATCTCGTGGTCACGCAGGGGGATCCCGCGGGCATCGGCCCTGAACTGCTACTGCGCCTCGGTGCGGCGGATCTGCTGCGCGCTGGCGATGTCGTGGTGGCGGACCCTGCGCCCCTGCGCCGCCTGGCCGACGACCTCGGTGACTGGGCCATGCGCGGGCTGGCGGCGCTCGAACCACTCCTCGACCCGCCGCCTCAATTTCCAAACAGTCCTTTCGGACAGGTGTCCGCGCTGGTCCGCGGCGTCGATCTCGTGCTCGCCGACCCCTCGCGGCGCGCGCTGGTCACCGCGCCGATCGACAAGGCCCGCTGCCGCGACGAGGGCTTCGAGTTCCCTGGCCACACCGAATATCTCGCCGCGCGCGCGGGCGTCGAGGACTTCGCCATGTTGATGGCGGGCCCGCGACTGCGCGTCGTGCTCGCCACGATCCACCTGCCGCTGCGCGAGGTCCCGGACCGCCTGACGATCGCGGGCATCGTCCGCGCCGGTCGACTCCTCGCCCGCGCGTTGCCCCGCTGGGTCCGTGGTCGCCCCGCCGTCATCGGCGTGCTCGGCCTCAATCCCCACGCCGGCGAGCGCGGCATGCTCGGCGACGAGGAAGTCACCAAAGTCGGACCCGCCGTCGAGGCCCTGCGCCAGTGGGCCGCCGAGCACGAGGTCCCCGTGGTGTTCCGCGGGCCGCTCCCCGCCGACACCGCCTTCCCCGCCCACGCCGACGGCCAGCTCGACGGCATCGTCGCCATGTATCACGACCAGGGCCTCGGCCCTTTCAAGCTCCTGCACATGCGCGACGGTATCAACATGACCCTCGGCCTGCCCTTCGTCCGCACCTCGCCCGACCACGGCACCGCCCGCGACATCGCCGGCCGCGGCATCGCCGACCCCTCGAGCATGTTCGCCGCCGTCGCCCTCGCCCGCGGAGGAGAACCTGTCCCATGAGCAAGGTCGCAAAGACCAGCAAAGCCGCCGCCAAGTCGGCCCCCGGCAAGCTCGCCCCCGCGGCTGCGGTGAAGGCCACGCCCGCCAAGGCCGCCCCACGCACCACCAGGGCTCGCGCGGCCAAGGTCGTCCCCGAGCCCGCAGCCGAGGTCCTCACCCCCGAGATCGCCGCCCCGAAGATCACCCCCGAGCCGAGCACCCTCGAGCCGAGCACCCCCGAGCCGAGCACCCCCGAGCCGAGCACCCCCGAGCCGAGCACCCCCGAAGTCATCCCGATCCCGGCCGTCTCCGAGCTCGCTCCGCTCGCCCCGCAGGCCCCCGCGCCGTGCATCCGGATCCGCGGCGCCCGGACCCACAACTTACAGAGCATCGACCTCGACCTCCCGCGCGGCAAGCTCGTCGTCATCACCGGCCCCTCGGGTTCGGGCAAGAGCAGCCTCGCGTTCCACACGATCTTCGCGGAGGGCCAGCGGCGCTACGTCGAGAGCCTGAGCGCCTCGGCGCGGCAGTTCCTCGCCCAATTACCGAAGCCCGACGCCGACCTCATCGAGGGCCTGAGCCCCGCGATCGCCATCGAGCAGAGCCCCGGCGGTCGCAACCCGCGCTCGACCGTCGGCACCTCGACAGAGGTCTACGACTTCCTGCGCCTGCTCTACGCCCGCGTCGGCGAGGTCTACAGCTACAAGACCGGCAAGCCGATCCGCCGGCACACGATCGAGGACATGCTGGCCGGCACCCTCGCGCTCGCGCCTGGCACTCGCTTTAGCGTGATCGCCCCGGTCGTGCGCGGACAGCCGGGCGACCACACCGAGCTGCTCGCCGACCTGCGCCGCCAGGGCTTCTCGCGCGTCGCGATCGACGACGAGGTACGCGACCTCGCCGAGACCATCACCCTCGAACCCGGCAAGCGCCACACGATCGAGGTCTATGTCGACCGCCTGGTGATGAAGGAGGGCGTTCGCGGCCGCCTCGCCGACTCCTTCGAGGTCGCGCTGCGCCTCACCGGCGGCCTGGTCAAGATCCTCACCATCGAGGGCCAGGAGCTGCTGTTTAGCGAGCAATACGCCGACTTCGACCACGGCCTCGCCTACCCGGAGATCACGCCGAGCCTGTTCTCCTTCAACAGCCCCGACGGCGCCTGCCCCGAGTGCGACGGCCTCGGTTCGCGGAGGGTCTTCGACCCGCGCCGGCTCGTCCCCAACGAGCACCTGTCTTTGAAAGAGGGCGCCTTGCACGTGTGGACGCGCCGCGGCGGGCGGGCCAGCACCCAGGCCCTGCAGGCCCTCTCCGAGCACTACAAGTTCGACCTGTTCGCCCCGTGGATCAAGCTCCCGGACGAGGTCAAGCTCGTGCTGTTACAGGGCAGCGGCGACGAGGCCATCCCGGCGCTCGGCAAGAAGCCGACCCCCTTCGAGGGCGTGATCCCCTCGCTCGAGCGACGCCTGCGCGAGGCCGAGACCGCCGCCGGTGAGTCCGACGAGGAGGGCGGCACGCTCGAGGAGGTCGAGGCCCTCATGAGCGAGGTCGTGTGTGCCAGCTGCGAGGGCCAGCGGCTGCGCCAGGAGGCGCGCATGGTCAAGATCGGCGGCCACAACATCAGCGAGATCTCGGCCTGGCCGATCGAGCAATTGTTGCCGTTCCTTCAACGCCTCGAGCTCGGCGAGGAGCGCAACGAGGTCGCCGAGGCGATCCTCGGCCAGTCACGCCAGCGCCTGCGCTTCATGCTCGAGGTCGGCCTCGGCTACCTGACCCTCGACCGCACGACGATGACCCTGTCCGGCGGCGAGGCCCAGCGCATCCGCCTGGCCACGCAGGTCGGCGCCGCGCTGGTCGGCGTCACTTACATCCTCGACGAGCCGAGCATCGGCCTGCATCAACGCGACAACGACCGACTGATCGCCGCATTGATCCGCCTGCGCGACCTCGGAAATACTGTATTGGTGGTCGAGCACGACGAGGACACGATCCGCGCCGCCGACTTCCTGGTCGACATGGGCCCTGGCGCCGGCGTGCAGGGCGGCCGGGTGGTCGCCGCCGGCCCGCTACAAGAAGTGCTCGCCAACCGTCGCTCCTTGACCGCGGCCTATCTGACCGGCCGCATGAGCATCCCGCTCCCCGAGAAATACCGGCGCTCGATCGGCCCGGCGCTGGTCATCAGCCGCGCCACCGGCCACAACCTCAAGGACATCACCGTCAAGATCCCGCTCGGCACCTTCACCTGTGTCACCGGCGTCAGTGGATCCGGCAAATCCTCGCTCATCATCGACACCCTGCTGCCGGAGGCCGTGCGCAGGCTCAACGGCGGCAGCTCGTTCGGTCTCGCGCATCAGGGCATCTCCGGCCTCGAGAACCTCGACAAGGTCATCCACGTCGACCAGTCACCGATCGGCCGCTCGCCCCGCTCCAATCCCGCGACCTACACCGGCCTGTTCTCCGAGCTTCGCACGTTGTTTGCGAACCTCTCGGAGTCCAAGGTCCGCGGTTATACACCGGCCCGCTTCTCCTTCAACGTCAAGGGCGGCCGCTGCGAGTCGTGTCAGGGCGACGGCGTACGTCGCATCGAGATGCACTTCCTGGCCGACGTGTTCGTCACCTGCCGCGCCTGCAACGGCCGCCGCTACAACCGCGAGACCCTCGCCGTCACCTACCGCGGCAAGTCGATCGCCGACGTGCTCGCCATGTCCGTCAGCGAAGCCTGCGACTTCTTCGCCAACTACCCCGCCCTGCGCCAAAAGCTGGAGACCCTGCGCGACGTCGGCCTCGGCTACGTCACCCTCGGACAGAGCGCCCTGACGCTCTCCGGCGGCGAGGCCCAGCGCATCAAGCTCGCCAAGGAGCTGGCCAAGAAGTCGACCGGCAAGACCCTCTTCATCCTCGACGAGCCGACCACCGGCCTGCACTTCGGCGACATCAAGCTCCTCTTGAAAGTGCTCGACCGGCTCGTCGACGAGGGCAACACCGTCGTCGTCATCGAACACAACCTCGACGTCATCAAGTGCGCCGACCATGTGATCGACATCGGCCCCGAAGGTGGCAGCCGCGGCGGCCAGCTGGTGGCCAGCGGCACCCCGATGCAGGTCGCCAGGGCGGCCGCGAGCGCGACCGGCAAGTACCTCGCGCGAG
>JAYUXQ010000501.1:0-4562 GCA_043752905.1 Nannocystis sp.
ACCTGTCTGAAAGGTCAGGATGGCGCGGTCTTGCGCGACCCGCGACGACGGTGTTATCAAGGCTGCCATGCGCGTACTGACCGGTGACATCGGTGGCACCAAGACTGCGCTGGCGGTCCACGAGGTCGGCGACGGCCCGCCGCGGCTGGTGCGGAGCACCCGCTATCCGAGCGCCTCGGCGCCGGGCCTCGGACCGCTGCTCGATAGTTTCCTCGCCGAGCTCGGGTCCGCGCGCGATGACCTGAGATCGGCCGCCTTCGCCGTCGCCGGGGCCGTGCGCGAGGGTCGGTGCCGGACGACCAACTTGCCGTGGGCGCTCGACACCGCGGAGCTCTCGGCGC
Organism: Nannocystis sp.; assembly: GCA_043752905.1. GTDB lineage: Bacteria > Myxococcota_A > Polyangia > Nannocystales > Nannocystaceae > Nannocystis. The sequence continues at coordinate 342 of JAYUXQ010000501.1, forward strand.
AGCTCGGGCTGCCGGTCGCGCTGATGAACGACTTCGAGGGCGTCGCGCTCGGGGTCACCGCGCTCGCGGACGATCAGGTCGAATGGTTGCAGGTGGGCGAGCGCGACCCGATGGGCGTCGTCGCGGTGCTCGGCGCGGGCACGGGACTCGGCGAGGCGATCCTCCTCCCGACCCCGACCGGCCCCCGCGTGATCGCCAGCGAGGGTGGCCACGCCGACCTCGCCCCGCGCGACGAGCTGGAGATCGACCTGCTGCGCTTCCTGCTCGCGCGACACGGCCGCGTCTCCTACGAACGGGTGCTCTCGGGCAGAGGCCTGCATGCCATGTACGACTTCCTCGTCGCGCGCGACCCCGCGGCGCAGCTCGCCTCGACCCGCGAGCGCATCGCCAGCGAGGACCCCGGCGCCGTCGTCGGCCAGCTCGGCGTCAACGGCGAGGACCCCGTGTGTGCGCGCGCCGTCGACCTGTTCTGCGGCCTCTACGGCGCCGAGGCCGGCAACCTCGCCCTCAAGACCCTCCCGTTCGGCGGCGTGTTCCTCGCTGGCGGCGTCACCCTGCACCTGCTCTCACGCCTGCGCAGCGGCTTCATGCCGGGCTTCCTGGCCAAGGGCCGCATGTCCTCGGTGCTCGCGCGGATGCCGGTCGCCGTCGTGCTCGACGCGCAGGTCGGCCTGCGCGGGGCGGCCCTCGCCGCGACGGCCCTGATCTCGCGGGTGTGATCGCATGCCCTCGTCCCACCTCTCGCGTCGCGCCTGGCTCTCCGGGCATGTCCCTGGCGCCCTGTCCTGAAGGCCATGTCGGATCCGACCACCCCCGCGCCGACCACCCCCGCGCCGACCACCCCGGCGTTACCTGGGCCCACTCCGCCGCTCACCAGCGACCCGACCGTCGCGGCGCTGGTCCTCGCCCAGCAGCGCGAGCGACGGCTACAGCGGCGGTGGATCCTCGCGTGTCGCTTCGCCTCGCTGAGCTTCGCCGCCTGGTACCTCGAGATCATCATCATCGAGGGCAAGGACTCGCCGTTTTACATCTTCGTCAATCTCTTCGCGGTGCTGACCGGCCTGTCGGGCTTCATCGCGTTCAACTACTTCGATCCGCCGCTGCTGATCCGCAACCTGCACGGCGAGGACGAGGCCCTGCGCCGCGCCAGCTGGGCCGCGTTGCAGCCGCTGCGAGGTGAGCTCTTGCCGACGATGCTGCAGGACCTCGGCCTCGCCGAGCCGGAGCGCAGCCGGTTGGTGGCCGAGATCGATCTCGAGGATCTGCGCCGGCGCACCGCGCCCAGGCTCCGCGGCGACCGCAAGCGCCTGGGACGGATCTGGCTCGCGGTGTACCTCCCCGCGGCGCTGGCCTTCATCTACGTGGTGGCGACCTGGGAAGCTGGCCCTTGAGACAGCCGGGTCCGCGGTCGCGGGGGCGAGCCCGCGCGAGGCGGATCTCGCTGGCCGACGCCCACCGCGGACCCGGCTTCGACGACCCGGCCTGCGCGGGACCGATCTCCGCGAGGGTCCGGGACATCCTCCGATCGGCTGGTGACCCGCGCTCAGGGCCGCGGCCGATGCACCCGTCCGGCCCGGATCTCGGCCACGAAACCGCGGTCTGCCGCGAGAAACTCGTCCAGGGGCAGGGCCTCGCGGTCAAAGGCGTGGACGCTCGCTCCATCGGCCTCGCGCACGAGTGTGGGCCAGCGCTCACCGGACGCGTCTGCGGCCCACGCCGAGGCGTCGACGTGATAGACCACAAGCAGGACCTCCGGGCCCGGCCCGGGATAGATATGGTGCAGGACCTCGGCGACACAAGACAGCGTGAGGAGTCCGGCATGCGGGCCCCACTCCTCTGTGAGTTCGCGGGCAAGTGCCGCCCGCGGAGCTTCGCCAGGTTCGACCTTCCCGCCGGGCAGCTCGAGCATGCCGGCGCCGTGCCTGGCGTCCGCGGGCCGGCGCTGCACGAGGAGGCGATCGGGGCCGAGCCAGACGAGGCCGGCGACGACGACAAGACGCGGTGGGGCTTCGAGGGTGGCGTGCGTGGACATGCGAGACCGGGTGCCGGGAGCTGTAGCTCAAGCTGGACGCTCGGAAAAGCAGCGCCTATCCTGCGGGTCACCCCCATGCGCCTTTTTCCAGCGAAGATCACCACCATCGTCGAAGCCGTGAACAAGACACTGGTCGACTCCGGGGACCTCGAGGTCAGCGACCGTGACGAGTTCAAACGCGACGTGGAGTCGATCCTCAAGGAGTACCTCCGCAAGGACCGCGAGGTCACCAACCGGGCCAAGGACGAGCTCGAGCGGCGCGGCCTCGCCTACTCGGACCTGTTCAAGATCAAGCGCACGATGGCCGAGGAGCAAGACTTCGGCATCGGCGACGAGTCGGTCAACTGGATCTGCAGCCAGCTGATCGAGCTGTTCATGCGATCCAGCTTCGTCAGCGAGATCTTCGCGGAAGACACCGTCATCCGCAAGAAGCTCAAAGAGATCCTGCGCCGCCACATGCAAGCCGACGACGACATCGATCGCGAGGTCCGCCGGCATCTCAAGCACCTCAGCGAGAACACCAGCACCTTCGAGATCGAGTACCAGCGGCAGCTGGAGCTCATCAAGCGCAAACACGGTCTAGAGTAATGGCTCACATCCTGGTCTACGCCCAGCGGACCCCTCAGGGGATCCATCCTGCCAGCGCCGCCGCGCTGTGCCTGGCCCGTGACATCGCGAGCGATCGCGGCGCCACGATCACGGCTGTGTGCCCGGGCGACGCCGGTCGCGCGGACCAGTTCGTCATCGGCGCGGTCAGCCGCTACGGCGCCGATCTGCTGACGTTCTGCGGACCCGCAGGCATGCGACCGTTGCAGGAGAGACTGCGTCCGCTGGTCTGCTTCGTGCCGCACACCGAGGAGGGCCTCGCCGCGGCGGAGACCCTCGCCGGCGGCCCGACCGAGACCACCTGGCTGCACGACCCCGCGATCGAGTGGGACAACCTCGCGGCCGTCACATCGATCGTCGCCGGCACCCTGCCCTGGTACGACCTGCCGACGATCATCGACGCCGAGTACGACAACGAGGCCAGCCTCGTCGACTTGCCCCGGTGGATCTCGCGCCTCGACGCCCAGTTCGGCCGCGGCCCCCTGCGATACTTCGCCCCGCACGACCTCGACGCCAAGACCCGCGTCTCGCTCCAGTCCCTCGGCGCCCGCGTGGCACCGGCCGAGTACCTCGAGCAGCACGACAGCGGCACCCTGCTGTGGTTTAGCAACGCCGCCTCCGGACTCCCGGACCTGCTGCGCGGCCGAGGCCCCGGCGCCCGCGTCATGTACTTCCCGGGCGCCGACTCCCAGCTCCATGGCAGCTGGACCGGCGCCGACTGGGTCGTCCCCGGCGAATGGCCCGACGCCGTCAAGCAGCTCCACAGCGACCTGTGGAAGCCCGCGCTTGCCTGAGCGGGCGCGCGTGAGAGATCCGGGGAGCGGGAGGTCGTGACCGCCGCGCGCGCCCTGCAAGCCCTGCTCGCGCCCGACCCGGCGCTGCCCGTGCTGATCGCCGAGGCCGCCGCCGAACACGTACGTGTCCCCGGCGAACGACTCGGCGAGGCCATCCTCGCCCGCCGACTGCGGGACGAGGGCGCCGTCGTCGTCGTCGCCCACACGCTCGGACCGACCCTCGCACGCGCCCTGCGCGAGCGCCCCCCCGACCTGCTCGTGCTCACCGGACCGGCACACCCCGACGACCCGACGACCCCCCCGGGCACCCTGCTGCTCGGCCCCGACGCCCGCCTCGCTATCGCGGACGACGGCGACCTGATCGTCTGCGCGAGCGCGGCCCACGAGCTGCACACCCTGCTCCTCGCGCTCGCCGCGACCGCAGGTGCGAAGGGACATGTCCCCCGGGACATGTCCCCGGGGCCAGCCCCACGGGGCGTGCGCATCGCCGCCGCCCCGACCCCGCCGTGGTGGCCGCTGTGGCTCGCCGACCCGCGACTCGCCCGCACGACCGCCCTCGGCTTCGTCGCCGCCACCAGCCTGCACCCCGGCTGGGCCCGCTGGGCCGCGACCACGCCGGACGCGGCCCACGTCCTCGTCCCGCTCGGCCTCGGGCCCGCCAAGATCGACACACCCCGCCACCCCGGCCTCGCCGCCGCCCTCGCCGCCCACGCGCTCGAGCGCTTCACCGGCCCCGTGTTCCCCAGCCCCGAGGTCCTGGCGTTGTTGGGGCGCCCGCAGACACCTGTC
>JAYUXQ010000502.1:0-1752 GCA_043752905.1 Nannocystis sp.
CACCCCCCGAGCGCCTGCCTGTGACCGACGCGACTGCTCCTCCACCCACCTTCGGCGCCGTCATCCTCGCCGGCGGCCAGTCCTCGCGCATGGGCACGCCGAAGGCATGGTTGCCGTGGCGTGGACAACCATTGCTGTCCCACCTCGTCGAGCTGGTCGCGTCGGTGTGCAACCACCCGATCGTCGTCGTCGGCGCCGCGGGCCAGGAGCTGCCGCCGCTGCATCCCTCCGCGGTGCGCATCGACGACCCGCCGGAGTTCGAACATCGCGGGCCGCTCGTCGGTCTGTTCGCCGGTCTCGGCGTGCTCGCGGCGCACCATACGGACATCGCGTTCCTCGGCGCGTGCGACAACCTGTTCCTGACCGCGGACCACCTGCGCATGCTGTTCGCCTCGCTGGTGGCGGAGCCGGGGCTCGGCGGCATCTTGCCGGTCGACACGCCGGCCTCGGGCGAGTCGACGGACCGTCACTTCCCGCACCCGCTCGCCAGCGCCGTGCGCGTCGCCCCGGCGCACGCGGCCGCGCGCGAGGTGCTCGCCAAGGGCCTGCAGCGGCCGCTCTTCATGTTCGACCGGATCGGCGCGCGCTGGCTCGACACCGCCAGCTTGCCGGACCGCCGCGTGCTGCGGACCTGCAACACGCCGCAGGAGTACGAGGCTGCGCTCGCGGAGGCGCAGGCCGAGGCGCTTCCAGGGTCCGGCCCCGCGTGATAGCTTCCCGGCCGTGAACGACCCGGCGACGCCGCCCGCGACCGAACCCACCGGAACCCCCGCGCCGCTCGCCCCTCCACGCGCCCGCTCGCGCAACCCGATCCGGCGGATGTACGACTGGGTGCTGTCGTGGGCCGACACGCCGTACGGCGTGCCGGCGCTGTTCGTGCTCTCGTTCGCCGAGTCGAGCTTCTTCCCGATCCCGCCGGACGTGCTCCTCATCGCGCTGGCGATCTCGATCCCCGCCAGGGCGTTCCGGTTCGCGGCGTGGTGCACCCTCGCCTCGGTGCTCGGCGGTCTGTTCGGCTACTTCATCGGCTACGCGCTGTGGACGACCTTCGAGCCGTACCTGATCCCGCGCGTGTTCTCGCAGGAGAAGTTCGCGTACGTCACCGGGCAGTACAACGAATACAGCTTCCTCGCGGTGTTCATCGCCGCCTTCACGCCCGTCCCTTACAAGGTGTTCACGGTCGCCGCCGGGGTCGCGCAGCTCAACATCCTCGGCTTCGTGCTCGCCAGCATCGTCGGCCGCGGCGGGCGCTTCTTTCTGGTCGCGTTCGTCATCCGCCTGCTCGGCCCGAAGGCCAAGCAGTGGATCGACGAGTACTTCAACATCGCCACCATCATCGGCACCGTGCTGCTGATCGGCGGCTTCTTCCTGCTCAAGTAGCGCTCACGGCCCGTGGCGGTCCGTGGCGGCCCGTGGCGGCCCGTGGCGGTCCCGCGGGCCAGTCGCCCGCGACCGTCGAGCAGCGCCCGACGGCCGCGGAGTCGTCGCGCTACGGCAGCCGGACGATCCGCTGGCCCGACTTGAAGCCGGTCGTGAGCACGCTGAACTTGTAGCAGCGCCCGGGCTCGAGCGTCGCCGCGCCAGGGCCCGCGCCGCCGGACACCTCCGTGGTGTCGATCGCGCCCGCCGGCACCACGCCGTAGGTGACCGGCCCAAGGAAGCCGTCGGGGAAGTTCTCGAGCTGGATCGACCACTGCGTCTCGCCGCCGGTCACCGGCGTGCCCGGGCCGCCCGGGAGCACCGCCTGCGGGT
>JAYUXQ010000503.1:0-4561 GCA_043752905.1 Nannocystis sp.
GCCGCGAGCGTCCTGGCGCCGCGCTGGTCGGAGATCCGCCACGGCCGGGGTCGCCGCGAGATCGCCAGCAAGATGCCGACGGCCCCCATGCTGACCAGCAGCGACGAACCGCCGTACGACAGGAACGGCAGCGTGATGCCCTTGGCCGGGATGACGTCGAGGACGACCGCCATGTTGATCATCGCCTGGAATCCAAACAACGCCGAGAGCGCGATCGCCAGGTACGTGCCGAAGCGGTCCGGCGCGTTACGGGCCGTCACCAGGCCGCGCCACACCAGCAGACAGAACAGGGCGATGACCGCCGAGATCCCCGCGAGCCCGAGCTCCTCGCCGATGCTGGCGAGGATGAAGTCGGTGTGGTTCTCGGGCAAAAATCCGAGCTTCTGCCGACCCGCGCCGAGCCCGAGCCCCCAGGGTCCGCCGGAGCCGACCGCGATCAGCGACTGCTGGATCTGATACGACTGCTCGCCCGAGAGGTAGTCGAGCAGGCGGCCCTTGCGGTAGCCGACGTCGACGATCTGATGCCACACCAGCGGCGCGGCCAGCATCGCCGCCGCGAGCACGTAGGCGATCCGCGTGCCGGCGACGAACAGCAGCGTCATCGTCAAGGCGCCGAGGAGGATCGTGGTGCCGAGGTCGCGCTCGAGCAACACCAGCAGCATCGTCACCGACGCGACGACCAAGGGCGGCAAGAAGCCGACCTTGAAGCGACGCACGCGCTCACCCTGGCGCGCGAGCATCGTCGACAGGAACCCCGCGAGCGCCACCTTGGCGAGCTCGCTCGGCTGGATGTTCATGCCCGGGAGACGGATCCATCGGCGCGCGCCGTTGACCTCGTCGCCGACGAACAGCACCGCGACGAGCCCGAACAGCGCGAGCCCCATGAACAGCCCGGCGAACCGACGAAACACGCGATAGTCGATCCGCGAGACCCCGAGCATCACCGCGGTGCCGAGCGCGAAGAACAGACCCTGGCGCTCGAGGAAGAACTCCCAGTTGTCGTGACGCACGCGCGCCGTGTACACGCCCGCGCTGTAGACCATCACCAGGCCCAGGCACGACAGCGCCATCGCCGCGAAGAACAGCCACGGGTCCATCGCGCGCCGCTCGTCGCCGACCTCCGGCTCCCGGCCGTCACCCGTGTCACCGCCATCTTCGCCAAGGACGTGACTCGCCGTCACGCCGGCCTCGGCGACCTCGGCGATCGCGTCGGCTTCGGTCCCTGCGCTGGTGGCCGCGGTGCTCACGAACCCGGACCTACGCACGCCTCGCGGCCCCTGGCAAGAAATCGGCCCGGGCATGGCGGATGAGCGCGTGCCCAATTGTCGCGCGCGCGCCGAAAAGGTCCTCCATGCGTGCCACTTCGTCATCCGTCTGCCACGCTGTCACCGGCGCGGGGCTTGCGAATTTCGCTGGTCTTGGCGATCCTTGCGGCCACGCTTTTCACCATGCTTCGTACGCACACGCAGAGGCTTCCGGCGCGGCTCCGGGGGAAGGTCCCCGCGCGAGTCCCCGCGCTGATCGCCGGCGCCGCGCTGCTGCTCGCCCCGGTGACGCCGGCGCAGGCGGTCCGTCACGCCACATCCGTGGCCCCGGCAACGAGCCCGACCCCGGACATGCCCTCGGCGGGCGACGAGAACATCCCGGACGAGCCGGCCGAGCCCGGCCAGATCGTCCCCGGTGACAAGCCCAAGGCCAGCTCACCCGACCGCGCGCGTGGCTCGCTCCCGCAGGTCAAGTCGGTCAAGGGCAGCGTCGAGCAGGGCTTCCAGCTCGGCGACCAGGCCGACCAGGCCTTCGACGCCGGCAACTATGGCGAGGCCGCCCGCCTCTACACGCGGGCGCTCGAGCAGCTCTCGGAGAACGAGAGCAACCACGTCATGCGCTCGGTGTTGATCGCCAACGGCGTCACCTCCTACGAGCAGCTGTACGCGACCAGCCACGACGTCGACTACCTGCGCCGGGCCCAGCGCGTGCTGCAGGACTACCTGCGCGCCTGCAAGACCAAGTACGGTACCGGCTGCGAGCGCCACCCCGAGACCCAGGAGTCACGCGCCCGGTTGCAGCAGATCAACGCGTCGATCGAGGTCGCCGTCCCGGCGCGCGCCAAGATCCCGCCGGAGATCGGCGTGGCGCCGGGTGGCAAGCCCTACGACCTCACCGTCCGGCTCCCGCCGACGCCGTCCTGGATCGCCCCGGCGATGGCGGGCGGGGTTCTGCTCGCTGGCGGCGGCGCGGCGGTGATCTACTTCAGCGCGACGGCCGACAAGTACGGACCGATCTACCAGCGCGACGGCGAGTTCGGCGAGACCGCCGACACGACCACCGGCACCGATACGACCACCGGCACCGATACCACCACCGGCACGGACACCACCGGCACGGACACCGCCGGCACGGGCACCACCGGCACCGATACCACCACCACCGGCACGAGCTCCGGTGGCACCGGCGTCGAGCTCTCCCCGGAGACCAAGGGCAAGCTCCTGATCGGCTTCGGTGCCTTCCTGGCGGCCGCCGGCATCGGCCTCGTCGTGCTCAGCTCGATGCGCCTCGCCAGGCACAAGCGCATCAATCGCCAGCGCGCCCGCACCCTCGCCGTCACCCCCACCTTCAATCGCCACGGCGGCGGCCTGGCCCTCTCGGGTCGGTTCTAAAAGCGGCACCCTTGACCCTCGCCACCGTCAGCGAGAACCGCTGCTTCGGCGGCACCCAGCGGGTCGTCAGTCACCTGTCCGAAGCGACAGGTACCAGCATGCGCCTCGCCGTGTACCTGCCGCCCGCCGCCGAGCACGGGCCGGTCCCCGCGCTGGTGTTCCTCTCGGGCCTGACCTGCACCGAGGACAACTTCACCACCAAGGCCGGCGCGCAGCGCTACGCCGCCGAGCACGGGCTCATGCTCGTCGCGCCCGACACCAGCCCGCGCGGCGAGGGTGTCGCGGACGACCCCGCATACGACCTCGGTCAGGGTGCCAGCTTCTACGTCGACGCGACGCAGGACCCGTGGTCGCGTCACTTTCGCATGTACAGCTACGTCGCCGACGAGCTGCCCGCGCTGCTGGCCGCCGAGCTGCCGCTGCGCACCGGCGCGCTGGGGATCTGCGGGCATTCGATGGGCGGCCACGGGGCGATGGTGCTCGCGCTGCGCCGACCCGACCGCTTCCGTTCGGTGTCCGCCCTCGCGCCGATCTGCAACCCCGGCGCGGTCGCGTGGGGTCGCAAGGCGTTCACGGCGTACCTCGGCGACGACGAGGCCGCCTGGCGCGAATACGACACGTGCGCGTTGCTGCGTGCAGGCGCACGCTTCCCCGGCCCCGTGCTCGTGGACCAGGGGGACGCCGACAAGTTCCTCGCCGACCAGCTGCGCCCCGAGGCGCTCGCGCAGGCCTGCGCGGACACGCACCAGTCGCTGCGCCTGAGGGTCCAGCGCGGCCACGACCACAGCTACTTCTTCATCGCCAGCTTTATCGGCGATCACATCGCCCACCACGCCGAGCAGCTCGCGCGGTGATCGAAATGGCGCCCACATGCTCGTGGACAGGCGTTGCAGGCCCCGCCGATCCGTGGGAACAAGGACGGCGAACCTGCGCCGTTCGCCCCGATGACGATGTCTTACCGCGTGAAGTCCCTGCTCCTGCTCACCACTCTCGGTGGCCTCTCCGGCTGCCTCGAGCCGACCAGTCATATCACCGATAGCGACCCCGGCACCTCGAGCAGCGGCGACGCGTCAACGACCTCGTCCGGTACCAGCTCGACCGGCGAACCATCGACCACCACCGGCGAGAGCACCGAGAACCCGACCACCGGCATCGTCATGCCCGTGTGCGGCGACGGCATGGTCGACGACGGCGAGGGCTGCGACGACGGCGAAGCCAACGCCAAGGACGCCGCCTGCACCCCCGAGTGCGAGAAGTACGTCTGCGGCGACGGCTACATCCGCGCCGGCATGGAGGAATGCGACGACGGCCCGCAAAACGCCGACGACGCCGTGTGCACCTCGAGCTGCAAGGCGGCCAACTGCGGCGACAGCCACGTGCTCGCCAACATCGAGATGTGCGACGACGGCAAGAACGACGGCAGCTACAACAGCTGCTCGTTGGACTGCACGGCCCGGGCTGCCCACTGCGGCGATGGGGTGCCAGAGGTCGACAAGGAGGAGTGCGACAGCGCCGAGGACCCCGCCTGCCTGTCGTCCTGCAAGCTCGCGCGCAGCTGCCTGGTGATCCACGAGTCCGACGCGCAGCTCCAGTCCGGCCCGCGCACGATCTACCCGCTCGACCCGACCACCCCCGTCGCGGTCGTCTGCGACATGGACACCGACGGCGGCGGCTACAGCTTTTTGAAGGTCGACGTCGACTCGCCGCAAAACGACCTGCCCTACCCCGCCTCCAAGGCCGAGATGATCTGCGCCCAGTACGGCATGCACCTGTTCGTCCCGCGCAGCCCGGCACACCTCGCCAGCGCCTACGGCTTCGCCACCGTCGACAACGTCCCGCCCGTCGGCGGCGGCAGCAAGGGCAGCAGCGTCGACTACCTGCAGATCCTCGGCATCTATCCCGTG
>JAYUXQ010000504.1:0-4553 GCA_043752905.1 Nannocystis sp.
CGCCGCCGAGGCCGATCAAGGGCCCCGTGACCTCGAGGTGATCGACGCCGTGGGCCCGCTCGCTGCGGACCAGCGCGTCGCGGTAGGGCCCGAGCGCCGACTCGTACTGGCCACCCATTTGCAGCGCGACGCCGAGGTTGTACAGCAAGATCGCCAGGTCGGCGTCGTTGACCCCGGCCTCGCGCTGGACCACGAGGGCCCGCTCGAACTGCGGCACGGCGGCCGCGTAATCACCGGTGTGGAGGAACAGGCTGCCGAGGTTCAACCGCGTCCAGCCGGTCGACGGATGGTCATCGCCGAGGGTGCGCTGCTGGATCGCCAGGGCCCGCTCGAGGTGCTCGCGCGCCAGCGCGTGACGCTGGTGGGTCTGCTCGACGATCGCCATGTTGCCGAGGATCCCCGCGACGTCGGGGTGGTCGGGGCCGAGGTGCGTCTCGCAGATCTCGAGCGCCCGGGCGTAGTCCGCCAGCGCCGCGTCGGCCTCGCCGCGCTGGTCGTGCACCGTGCCGCGCGCGTTGAGGATCGAGACCAGGCCGGAGCTGTGCGCCCCGAGCAGCTCCTCGCCGTCGGCCAGCGCCGCCGATAACAGCTCGAGCGCCTCGTCGGTGCGCTCGCCGGCCGCGAGCACCATGCCGAGCCGCTCGCGCATGCGGGCCCGCTCGAGCCGCGAGGCGCCGAAGCGGTCGAGCACCCGCTCGTCGTGCCGCAGCAGGCGCTCGGCCTCGCCGGTATGGTGCTGCAGCACGCCGAGGACCACGCCGAGCTCGCCCCACGCGGTCGCGCGCAGGTCGTCGGCGCCGAGCTTCTCGGCGAGCGCGGCCGCCTGCGTGAAGCTGTGCTCGGCGCGTTCGAGGTGGCGTCGGTTCTTGGCGATCAGGCCCTGGACGATCAGGCCCTGCGCCTCGACCCGCGCGAGGCCCTCGGAGGTCGCCAGCGCGAGCGCCTCGCCGACCAGCCGCTCGGCGTCGTCGTACTGCACCGACACCCGCGCCGCCTCGGCCTCGGCGAGCAACTCTTCAGCGGCCGCGATCTTCGCGGCCTGGCCCGGCGGCGGCGCCTCGCCGGAGAGCAGGCGATCGTTGTCCTCACACTCGGCGAGGTCGGGCAGCTCGTCGACCGACTCGACCGCGTGCCACACGACCTCCTTGTTGGCGCCGCGCAGCACGCCGACGGTCGCGGTCAGCCGCCGCATGTGCCGGTCGAGGCAGGTGATCCGGCGGTCGAGCAGGTCGGTCGACTGCTCGTGGTGCACGTACGTCAGCTCGCAGGCCTCGCGGCGCAGCTCGCCCCAGCGCCCGGACCAGCGATCGAGGCCCTGCAGCGTGCTTGCGAGCACGCGACCGGCGAAGGGCTGTCCGGTGGCGAGGAACGCGGCCTCGATCTCGGCGCGCACGCTGGCGTTGTAGACCTCGGCGACGTGGCGATCGGCGCCCTCGCAGGGCGGCGATCCGCCGAACACCTCGATGCCGACCAGCCCCATCACGCCGGCCACGCCACCGGCGAGCAGCGCGAGGCCGACGCGCCGCCGTCGACGCAGCCCCGGGTCGGCATTGAGCGCGAGGAGCAGCTCGTCCATGTTCGGGAACCGGTGATCGGGGTCGACCGACAGCCCGCGCAGGATCACCCGACGCACGCGCACCGGGACGTCGTTGCGCCCGGTCATCGCGTCGACCTTGCCGCCGAGCACGCTCAGGCTCAGCTGCACGTAGTTCTTGGCCGGGAACGGATGGCTGCCGAACAGCGCCTCGTAGAGCGCGATGCAAAACGCGAACTGGTCCGATCGCGCGTCGACGCGGGCCGCGATATGCTGCTCCGGGGCCATATAGGCCGGCGTGCCGACCAGAGCCCCCGTGCGCGTCAGTCGCACCGACGACAGCCCGGGGATCGCGGTCTCTAGCTGCGAGGACTGCAAGCGCGTGCCGCTCGCCGCCGCGAGCCCGGACGCCTTGTCGGCCTTGTCGGCCTTGCCGGCCTTGCCGGCCTTGCTCGCGCTGCGCACCTCGTCCTTGGCGGTGTCGGCGAGGTCGGTGCCGCGGGCGAAGGCCGGCACGGCGCCGCGGTCGGTCGACGCAAAGGCCAGCACCGAACCCTCCGCGGGCCGCTCCGGGGCCGGCGCGGGGGGTGGCGGCGCGGCGACCTCGGGGATCCCGTGGTGCGAGCGCTCGATCGCCTGATCGACGGTCAACAGGTCAGGACCATCGGCCCCGCGGGCGATGCCGAAGTCGACGACCCGCACGCGACCATCGTCACCGACCAGCACGTTGTCGGGCTTGAAGTCGCGGTGGATGAGACCCGCAGCGTGCGCGCCCGCGAGGCCGCGACCGGCCTGGATAAATACCTTGAGGATCTCGTCGACGCTGTGCACGGCCTGCTTCAACCAGCGCGTCAGGCTGACGCCAGCGACCAGCTCCATCGTCAGGTACACGACCTCGCCGACGGCGTTGGCGTCGTGCACCGCGACGACGTTCTCGTGCGACAGCTTGGCCAGCGCCTGCGCCTCGCGTAGCAGCCGCGTGGCGACGTCGGAGGCCTGCGCGCCCGGCCGCGCGTGCATCACCTTGAGCGCGACGCGTCGGTCCAGCCGCGGGTCATAGGCGGTATACACGACGCCCATCGCGCCCGCGCCGATGCGATCGAGGATGATGTAGCGGTCGATCGTCGCGCCCCGCTCGAACCGGAGCGCGCCACCGGCGACGCTACCGTCCGCGTCGTCCGCGTCGCCGTCGGGTTCGTCGTCACTCCGCGTCGACGCGTGCAGCGACTCGCCGAGCGGGCCCCTCGCGTCGGCGCCGTCGAAGGTCGGCCCCGATGGCTGGGCGCCGCGCAACCTCCCCGAACCTCCCACACGAGCATCGTATCAACATCGCCGGGGTAGCGCTCCGCGGACCACGCATGCCGCCGGCCCGCCCAGGCGCGAGGATGACCGCCGCGCCGCGAGCCCGCGATGGAGGCATGCGAACAACGTTCGGTGCCCCCTGCCCCCACCCGTCGGCCTGTGACGGTCGACGCGGCGCCCGCCGCTGCGAGCCTGATTGACTTCACGGCCCTCGCGGGCCTGATCGACTTCACGGCCCTCGCGGGCCTGATTGACTTCACGGCCCTCCGGGCCTGAAAGTGCCTTCGATGCAAGCACAGCCCGAGCTTCGTGAAGTCGACCCCGAGGTCGACGCTTTGATCCGCAACGAGGATGTCCGCCAGCGTGACAGCCTGCGCCTGATCGCCAGCGAGAACTACGCGTCGCGGGCGGTGCTGCAGGCGACGGCGAGCAGCCTGACCAACAAGTACGCCGAGGGCTACCCGGGCAAGCGCTACTACGAGGGCATGGACTTCATCGACCCGCTCGAGTCGCTGGCGATCGCGCGCGCACGTCAGCTGTTCGGGGCCGAGCACGCCAACGTGCAGCCGTACAGCGGCTCCCCGGCCAACCTCGCGGCGCTGCTCGCCCTGTGTCAGCCGGGCGACACGATCATGGGCCTGTCGCTACCGGCCGGCGGCCACCTGACGCACGGATGGAAGGTCAGCGCGACCGGAATTTACTACAAGGCCGTGCAGTACGGGGTCCGCCGCGTCGACTGCCGGATCGACATGGACGAGCTGCGCAGCCTGGCCCTACAGCACAGGCCGAAGCTGATCTGGGTCGGTCACTCGGCCTACCCGCGTCAGCTCGACTTCCCCGCGTTCGCGGCGATCGCCCGCGAAGTGGGGGCCTTCCTCGCCGCGGACATCGCCCACATCGCCGGCCTGGTCGCTGGCGGCGCCCACCCGAGCCCCGTCGGCCACGCCGACGTCGTCACCACGACCACGCACAAGACCCTTCGTGGCCCGCGCGGCGGCCTGATCCTGTGCAACGCGCAACACGCCGCGGCGATCGACAAGGCCGTGTTCCCGGGCTTGCAGGGCGGCCCGCACTGCCACGTCACCGCCGCCAAGGCGGTCGCGTTCAAGGAGGCGCTCGACCCCTCGTTCGCCACCTACGCGCATCAGATCGTCGCCAACGCGCGGGCGCTCGGCGAGGTGCTGGTCGGCCTCGGCTTCACGCTGGTCACCGGCGGCACCGACAACCACCTGCTGCTGATCGACCTGAGCAAGCAAGAGCTCGGCGCCCGCAAGGTCGCGCACGCGCTCAACGCCTGCGGCATCGAGCTCAACGCCAACGCGATCCCCTTCGACCCGCGCAAGCCCTTCGACCCCTCCGGCCTGCGCGTCGGCCTCGCCGCGATCACGTCGCGTGGGTTGACTGGCGAGCACATGCCGACCGTCGCCCGCCTGATCGCCGACGGCATCGCCGCGGCCAACCGCGCCGGGGGCCCCGACGCCGCCGCCTGCGAGCAGATCCGCGGGCGCGTGCGCGAGTTCCTCCAGCCCTTCCCCGCCCCGGGGCTGTGAGTCGGACGTGAACAAGGCCCTGTCCGTTCGGACAGGGCCTTGTCGCGTTCATACGCCTGTCCGAAAGGACAGGCCTACGGGGCACCGATCTTGTCGCCGGTGTCGCACATGAACAGCGTGGACGCGGCCCCGACCCCGCCCGCCGAGAAGGCCTCGAAGCCGGCGAG
>JAYUXQ010000505.1:0-1746 GCA_043752905.1 Nannocystis sp.
TCCCATGTGGGTGAACACCGGGATCGAGAAGTTCCAGTCGATTCCGGCTGAGGTGACCTCGTGGGCGGCGTCGAAGCTGGCGAGCGCCTCGAAGCCCCCGCCTGGCTGCCCGAGCGCGAGGCTGATCGTATGTATCGGCTCACCGCTCGGGTAGGCGAGGCGCGCCGCCACGAGGTCGACGAGTCCGTCTCCGTCGAGGTCTCGAGCATAGAGAGATTGCGAATCGGGCGTCAGCACCACGGGCGACTGCGGGTCGAGCACGGTCAGCTGATAGTCGGGGCCGCCCACGAGCCACCACGCCCGGCCCGATCCATCGAGCAGCACGAAGTCGGCGTGGGTATCGCCGTTGTAGTCCGCAGCGACAACTCGCGGCTCGCCAGTCAGCTGTAATGCCTTGAAGTCAACTACTGAGACGGTCTCGGTCACATCGGTCTCGGAGACATAGGCCTGGACAAAGCCATTGGTTCGCAATCCAACGCCAAAGAGGTCGGTGCGACCATCGCCGTCGACATCGCCCGCTGCGAGAGTGGGAGGAAACTCGGCATAGTTGACCCCGGATTTCTCGAATTGAAACTCGCCACGGTTACGCCAGCTAATGGTCCGGAGGTCGCCTGTCTGATGGTCCGAGATGAAGTACCAAAAATCGGTCGCGCCGGCGAAGTCGGTGCGTCCGTCCCCGTCGAAGTCAAGCAGCACCGGGCGGTAGATGTCATGATCCTCGAATACCAGGAGGTCCAGGAACTGTGGCTCTTGTTGCTGGGAGGGCAGGGTGTAGGAGAGGATGGCGGTCGCTTGAAAGCCGTAGCTGAAGGCGATCAGCTCGTCCTGGCCGTCTCCGTTCGCATCAGCACGCCCGAGGAAACGGTACGGGCCGGGGAGTTGGAATGATGAGCGAACCAGGCACGCATCTTCCACTGCAACATCGCTGCACGCGGGTTCGGGCTCGGGCTCGGGCTCGGGCTCGGGCTCGGGCTCGGGCGCGGGCTCCCCGGATGCGAGCGGGGCGAAGCTCTCTCGCTCGCAGCCCGCCGTCAGCGCGAGCACGAGCACGAGGCATATCGGGGCCGTGCGCATGGCCCTCACCGTACACCCACGCTCGCCCCCCTGTCCACGCGGCGGCGACGAAGCGCGAGCAGCACCAGCGCGAGCGCGCCGCCGGGCGCGTCTGACCCGCGACAACCGCAGCCGTCCTCGGCCTGCTCGCCACCCGCGGACCCTCGCTATCCGGTAGCGCTCCACATGCATCATCCGCCGGAATCTCGGGTGACTCAGCGCGTCGGAGCGTGGCGAACGACGTGATGCGTGTAAGAGAAGCCGTCCGGGTGTTCCTTGCTCGGCTTGACCTCGACGATATCGCTGGTCACGACATACACCGCGTCCTCGCCGTCCCCGTCGGCCTCGAAGTCGTCCACGAACAGGCTCACGGCCGGGAACTCGAGCGGCACGATCACTGGCTGACCTCCCCGCGTCTCGGTGATACGCGGGTGAATGACGAGCTCGGGCCGCCCGGCATGCGCATACACGAGGGCGAGCTTGCCGCTGCCGTCGAGGTCGAGGAAACCCATGTGCGCGAACCTCGGGACCGAGAAGTGCCAATCGATGCCGGCCGAGGTGACCTCATGGGCGGCGTCGAAGCTGGTGAGCGCCGCGAAGCCCCCACCCGGCTTCCCGAGCGCGAGACTGATTGTGTGCAACGGCTCACTGTTCGGGTAGGTAAGACGCGCGGCCATCAGGTCGACGAGCCCG
>JAYUXQ010000506.1:0-11091 GCA_043752905.1 Nannocystis sp.
GGCATGGAGGACGGCATGATGCTGCGCCAGCTGCTCGGCAAGCGGCTCCGGCTGCCACCCGCGGCCGCCTCGGAGATCGTGCGCGCGGGGGGAGCCTACGTCGGGCAGATCAGGATCTGCGTGCCGACGCAGCGCGTCAGCGAGGGCGAGCGTGTGACGGTGTATCCGCAAGCCGCGAAGATCGCGGCGGTCGAGCCGGCGGCGCTGCACCTGCTGCACCGCGACGACAACTGCGTGATCGTCGACAAGCCGCACGGCGTGCCGGCGGCGGCCACCAAGGCGGCCAACCGCGGCACGCTCGCGCAGGCGCTGGTGTCACGACTGACGCAGGAGGGGGTGCTGCGGCCGTACGTCGGGCTGGTGCACGAGCTGACGGCGGCCGCCAGCGGCCTGGCGCTGTACACGATCCGCAGCCAGGCGACCGGGAGCTTTTTTAAGGAGTTCGCGGCGCTGCCGATCCAGCGGGGCTATCGCGTGCGCCTGCGTGGGAGTTTTCCAGGAGACACGAGCATGTGCGCGGCCGAGGTGGTCCAGTTGCCCGCGGGCGGCGGCTGGCGGCTCGCCCGCGAGGGTGACCGCGAGCCGATCGCCGCGCGCACGGAGTTTCGCAAGCTGGCGGAGGTCGGCGAGGAGACGCTGGCGACGGTCGATCTCGGAGACAGCCCGAGCCAGGCGATCCGCCTGCACGCCGCTGCCCTGGGGCTGCCGATCGTCGGCGACGGCGAGCCGGACTCGACGCTGTGCCTGCTGGCCGAGACGCTCGCCTTCACGCACCCGCGCACGGGCGCGGCTATCCTCGTGCGGGCGACGCTGCCGGCCTGGGCGGCGCTGGCGGGCGAGGCGTCGGCGCCGGGGCCCGGTTCGGGTGACGAGTCCAGCGATGCGTTCGACGACGCGCCCGGGTGAACTCTGACCCCTCGCGGGCGATGCCGGCTGCTATGCTGGCGCCCTCCGGAGGCTCTCGGCATGGACCTGAAGACGATCACGACGACCCTCGCGTTGCTCGGCTGCGGCGCGGTCCCCGGCTGTGACAGCGGCGCCAAGACGGACGAGAAGAAGACAGAGGTCAAGACCGAGGTCAAGACGGAGGTGAAGACGGAGGTCAAGACGGACGCGAAGGAGGTCACGCCCGCGACCCCGACGGCCGCCGACGCCAAGGCCGACGCCAAAGGCGAGATGAAGTGTGCCGAGGGCAAGTGCGGCGAGGCGGGCTGCGGCGGCAAGAAGACCGAGGGCGACGGCAAGGCGGTCCCGGTCGATGGCGCGAAGGGCGATGCGAAGGCTGGCGGCGCGGTGAAGCCGGCGGACAAGCCCGCCGACAAGACCTGACCCGAGGGACAGGTCTCGGGTGAGCCTCACACGCGACGCGGCGGCACGGAGATCGTGTCGCCGTCGCGGGCGGCGACGACCTCTGGAAAGAACTCGCGGGCTTCGGTGACGAATGGCTCGACGGAGTTGTAGCGCTGGGAAAAGTGGGTGAGCACGAGCTTGCGAGCGCCGGCTGCTGCGGCGATGCGGGCGGCCTCGACGGCGGTGAGGTGGCCGTTGTCATGGGCCTTGTCGGCGTCACAGGACAGGTAGGTCGACTCGCAGATCAGGAGGTCGACGTCGCGGGCGAGGGCGACAGCGTTGTCACACACGCGGGTGTCCATGACGAAGGCGACGCTCTGACCGGGACGGAAGGTGCTGACATCGTCGAGCATCACGGTGCGGCCGTCGATCGTGATCTCGCCGTCTTGTATGAGCTTGCGGATCTGCGGGCCGCGCACGCCGGCCTCGGCGAGGCGCTCGGGCAGCATGGTCCGGCTGTCGTGCTCCTGCAGGCGATAGCCCCAGGCCTCGACGCCGTGGTCGAGCTCGAGGGTCGAGAGGCTGAGCTTGTCGTCTCGCAATATTTCGCCGGGGCCCGAGATCGGGTGGGCCTCGACGCGCGCGACGTCGTGGAAGATCGAGGCGTGGCGCAGGCGGTCGTAGTACTTCTGACCCGAGCCGGGATAGTAGATGTGGACGACGTGCGGGACGCGATCGAGCGAGATCCGCTGCGAGATGCCGGCCAGCCCGAGGCAATGATCGCCGTGAAAGTGCGTGATGCAGATCCGCGTGATCGCGGCCGTGGTCACGTTGGCGTAGATCATCTGTCGCTGGGTCCCCTCACCCGGGTCGAAGAGGAAACCCTCGTCGTCCCAGCGCAACAGATAACCGTTGTGGTTGCGGTGGCGGGTCGGCACCTGACTGGCAGTGCCGAGGGCGATCAGTTCACGGGCAGACATGGCTCGGACGCGCGCGAGCATACCCTGACCCGAGGGGCAGGTGCGCGCCCGAACGCGACGCGCGCCACGCCGGCCACACCGCGCCCTCATGGCGGCCATGCCCGCGACCTGGACTGCGCGTGCGGGGTGATATGGTGGCAGCGCAGGGATGGAGGACTTGGACGCGACGGCCACGTTGCAGGTGCACGGCTCCGGTGCGCACGTGCTGGTGGTCGAGGACAACCTGGTCAGCCAGCGGGTCGTGGTCGCGGTCGAGGTCGCGAACGATGGCCGCGAGGCGGTCGAGTGCGTGCAGCGCCAGCGCCCGGCCCTGGTGTTGATGGACTGCCAGATGCCAGTGATGGACGGCTTCGCGGCGACGCGAGCGATCCGCTGCGCAGAAGAGGACGCGTCGCGGCTGACGATCGTGGCGATGACGGCGTTCGCCATGGAGGGAGATCGCGAGCGCTGCATCGCCGCCGGCATGGACGACTACATCGCCAAGCCGCTGGCGATCGACACGCTGGCTGCGTCGCTCGCCCGCTGGCTCGGCGGCTCGCCGCATGTGACGGCCGCCACGGTCGCCGAGGAGGGTCCGGTGTCGCTGGCGCTGCTGCGTGAACTGCGAGACGAGCTCGGGCCCGAGGAGCTCGGTGAATTGCTGGCGGTGCTGCGTCGACAGGCGCCCGCGGCGCTGGCCGAGATGCGGGGTCGGCTGGCCGCAGGCGACCTGCACACGGTCGCACGACTGGCACACGGGTTATGCGGCGCAGCGGGTAATCTCGGGGCGCAGCGGCTGTCCCTGCAGTTGCGTGCGGTCGAGGAGGCGTGTCGAACGCCGGGGGCTCCGGCCCCGAACGAGCGCACCGTGGCTGCGCTCGAGCGCAGCTTCGCCGAGGCAGACGCGTTCTTTCGCGCGCAGCTGGGGCTGTGAAGCGTAGTGGGGCGAATTGGCAGGTCCATCGAACGCGTCGGAATTTTGCTCGCACCGGCTATCTCTGCGATGCGAGAGGCATGGGGGTCCGAGATGACCAGCGCCTTGCTCGCTTTCCTGATCGCCATTCATCCATTGTTCGTCGAGGCCACGTCCGGGCCCGGGCCTGCGCTCACCACATTGCATGCGCGTGTCGTGGTCGAGACCTCGACGCTGCGCGAGGCAGGGGCCGGACCTGCGATCGCGTCGCGGGTACGTAGCTGCGCGGCCGCGGTGTTGCGCGCCGCGTCGATCGCCGAGGACGGCGGGCCCGGAGATCCGGTCGTCGCCGTCACCGTGCGACCGTTCGCGGGCAAGGCGATCGGCTACACCTCGACCGTCGCCGTGTTGCACGAAGGCCGGCAGCTGGCCCGCACTCGCCAGCGCTGTGCCCTGTGCACCGAGAGCGAGCTGGTGGCCACGGTCGAGCGATCGTTGACGTTGTTGGCGCCGCGGCTGCGCCGGCTGACGGAGTAGATATTGCGAGGTGCGTGATGGGAGCGAGGCCGAGGTGCCGATGACGCGGGTCGACCTTCGACGGTCTCGCGTACCCTCGCCGGTGTGCCGACCTGCGGACCGCGGTCGCCCGGGCGCTCCAGCGGGTTCGCTGAAGATGGCAAGCGCCGGGCGGGCTGGGCGTATGTTCAGGGTTTCGCCGCACGTGCGCTTCCGGCCGAGCCTGGGCATTTTCTGATAGCCTCGCGCGCAGTGAGTGCACTGTGTCGCATCGCGGGCGCCGCGACCCTGCTCCTGTGCTCCATGTGCTGTGCATGCGCGCGGCCGACGGAGGTCGAGCTGCGGCTGCACGCGTGCGCGCTCGCGGGCGAGATCCCGGTCAAGGTCGATCTGGAGATCCGCGGGGTCGATGCGGGGGGTGAACCGCTGCCTGTCCTTCAGGGCAGCTACGACATCGACCCCGGCGCGCTCGCCGACGGCTACGCGACGGTCGGCCTGGTCAAGCCCGAGGGGATGGTCGACGCCGACTTCACGATCACGTGGCACGACGGTCGCGGCGGGGTCGAGGTGGTCGAGCTGCTGCATCGCCCGGTGCCCGCGGCTGGCGCGGTGCTCGAGCTGGGCGCGGAGCGCTGCACGCCGCTCGACCCGGGGACCAGCAGCGGCGGGAGCAGCTCGTCAGGCGAGGGTACCAGCACCGGCAGCTCGTCGACCACGGACGCGTCGGGCAGCTCGTCCGGGGACGAGGCGAGTACGAGCACGACGACCGGCACGAGCACGACGGGTGACACGACATCCTCGACGGGCGACACGGACACGACGACGGGCGGGACGACGGGCGAGCCGACCCTCCAGGGCATGCCCTGCGACGGAGGAGGCGGCGACGACCAGTTCTACTGTGAGCACGGCGGTCCGGGCCAGCTCGGGACGATGCTGCACTGTCTCGGTAACAAATGGGAGTACGGCAACCTGACGACGGTCTGCGAGTCCCTGTTTTTGTTGAACTGTTCGGTTTCGCTGGGGTTGATGGACCCGGTGCTGGTCGGCTGCAACGGTGTGGGGCCGGACGGACTGACGTGCATCTGTAAGGACGTGGAGCCGCAGGCGTGCGAGCCGACCGGGTGCGGAGCCGGCGAGACGATCACGCTGTGCGATGGCGACGAGCGGGCGAAGGCGGTGTGCTCGAACTTCTGCGCCACGATCGACGGCG
Source organism: Nannocystis sp. (assembly GCA_043752905.1). Lineage (GTDB taxonomy): Bacteria > Myxococcota_A > Polyangia > Nannocystales > Nannocystaceae > Nannocystis. Next base: position 4,889 of record JAYUXQ010000506.1, read on the forward strand.
AGCCGATGTGCGTGGCGGAGATGCCGTGACCGCACCGATCGACCTCGCGCACCACGTCCGTGAGAACGTGCTCGAGATCGCCTGGGAAGATGGCCTGCGTGCGCGCGTGGCGGTTCCGGTGCTGCGCGGCTGGTGCCCGTGCGCAGCCTGCCAGGGCCACGCGCCGGGGATCCGCTTCAAGGATCCCGGCGAGGCGATCACCCTCGTCGATGCGGCGGAGGTCGGCGCCTACGCGCTCGGCATGCGCTTCTCGGACGGCCATGACTCGGGGATCTACACGTGGACGTTCCTGCGGCAGCTCGCCGAGGGCCGCGATCCATCGCGGATGTAGCGCGGCGCTCGTGTATATCGGTGAGCCATGGAAGAGGCACCGAACGAGGCGCTGACCGACTCCCTCACCGAGGCCGTGCGGCTCGCCAGCGAGAGCCTCGCGGCGCGCAACGCCGGTGACCTCGCCCTCGCCCTCGAGCGCGCGGAGGCCTGCCTGGTCGTGCGCACGACGGCGCTCGGTGAGCAGCACGCCGAGGTCGCCGCGGCGCTCGGACTGGTGGCGGCGGCCCGGCGGCGAAGGGGCGAGCTCGACGCGGCGCTGGCCGCCGACCTGCGGGCGCTCGAGATCTACGAACATGTCCTCGGGGACAGCCACCCGGACACGGCGGTCGCGCTCGGGAACCTGAGCGCGACGCGACGGGTCCGCGGCGAGCACGACGAGGCGCTGGCGCTGGCCTCGCGCGCGCTCGCGGCGTTGCAGGCGGTGTGCGGCGCGACGGACCTGCGCACGGCGCTGGCGTGGGGCAACCTGGCCTCGGTGCACCGGGCCCGGGAGGACCACGCGCAGGCGATCGCCAGCGCGGGCGACCTGCTGGCGATCCGCCAGGCTGTCCTCGGGGACAGGCACCTCGACACGGCGGCGGCCCACAGTCTACTCGGCTCGATGCACGCGGCGGGGGGTGATCACGCGGCGGCGGCGGTCGAGGAGCAGGCGGCCCTGGAGATCCGCGAGGCGGCGAACGAGCCGCGGGCGACCCTCGAGTCGCTGGTCAACCTGGCGACGATCCACCGCAACCTCGGGGACGCGGCGCGCTCGCTCGAGCTGCAACAGCGGGCGCTGTCGATCCAGCGGACGCTCCTGGGCGAGTCCGACCCGGCGACCACGCGCTCGCGGTTGTACGTCGCATACACGATGCTTCGCCTTGGTCGCCGCCGCGAGGCCGAGCAGATGATCGCCGAGGGCCTGCGCCACGAACCGCGCAGCAAGGACCTGCGCCAGCTCAAGCAGCAGCTCGACAGCGTGGTCGCGCCCGGCTTTCGTCCCGCCGCGACCCCGAAGCCGGCGCGCACCAAGCCGCGCGGACGCGGCAAGCGCTAGCTGTGCAGGCCGTGCAGGCCGTGCAGGCCGTGCAGGCTGTGCAAGCTGTCCCATGGGTCAGGTGCGCGGGATGAGCCGTTTACCGAGATAGATGTCGGGCTGACCGAAGCCGTTGGCGTCGGGCATGACGCCGATGACGCTGTAGCCGAGGCGCTGATAGAAGCCGATCGGGTGGTCGCCGAGGTTGGCGAGGCGCGCGAGGTGGCCGATGACATCAGGATAAAGGTCGACGCCGGCGAGGCTGGTCAGGCCGAGCTCGTCGTCGGAGCCGACGAACATGCTGTGGATGCCGAGCTCGCGCGCGCGGTCCTCGAGGTCGAGGACGAGCGCGCGGCCGATGCCGCGGCGCTCGTGGTCGGCGTGGACGACGAGCGGGTGCAGCTCCCAGACGTGCCCGGTGTAGCGCTCCTGGCCGCCGACCCATCCGAGCAGCTGGCGGCCGTCGACGTGGCCGCGCAGGATGAAGCCGGGGTCGAGCAGCTCACTGACGTGCTCGCGCGCGTCGGTCATCGTCGGCCAGCCCTCGGGCATACGGGCGACGAGCAGCGCGGCGGCTTGCTCGAGCAGGTCAGGCTGTCCGGGACCGAGGTCGACGATCACCGCGAGATCTTAGCGGGTCAGGACGGCAGGGTGAACAGGCCAGACTGACCCAGACCGGGCTTCGACATCAGACCGTTGGCCTGGCGCTCGACGCTGTCCCACAGGCGCTGCATCTCGGCGGCGTCCCGGAAGCGGCGGGTGCTCTCCTTGCGACCGACCCACAGCTTGCCGCCGGTGCCGACGTTGGGGTCCGACGCGAGCCAGGTCGGGCCGTCGGCGGCGGCGGCCGGGCTGATGCCCAACAGCTTCGCGGCGAGCTTGAGACGCAGGCCACGCAGGCCGCGGGCCTTGCGGTGCAGGTTGGTGCGGACGTTGGCGCCGGGGATGCACAGGTGCACGTTGACGCCGTGGATCGCCATGCGCGGGGACAGCGAGGCGGACAGCATGCGGATCGCCTGCTGGCTCTGGCGAAACGCGGCCCAGCCGTCGTAGCGGCGGCGGTCGTAGTCGGTGTCGTCGATGTCGAGCGCGCCGGCGTGGGCGCAGGCGAGGTGGATGACGCGAGACGGTGCGCTGGCCTTGAGCTTGTCGGTCAGCAGGCGATTGAGGATGTGCGGTCCGAGGACGTTGACGGTCCAGGTCATCTCGATCGCGTCGACGGTCTGCTCACGGTCGGGTGACCACGCGGCGGCGCTGTGGATCAGGATGTCGAGGCGTTCGTGGCGCTCCGCGAAGGTCTCGGCGAACTCGCGGATCGACAGGCGATTGGTGTAGTCGAGCTTCATCGCCAGGACCCGCAGGCTCTGGGTCGAGGCGACGATCTCGGCCCGCGCCGCGTCTGCACGGTCGAGGCCCGGCGAGGTGACGATGACCGTCGCACCCATCGCCGCGAGGTTGCGGGCGATCTCCTTGCCGACACCGCTGCTCGCGCCCGTAACGATACATGTCTTCGCCGAGAGATCGACTTTTACCGGGACCAGTGCTGCCATACGTGGATTCCGAATGAGGGGCCCGGAGTATATCAACCACGAACCGGCGAAGTTGCTCCACGAACGATCACGCGATCTCGGGCACAGGTGTGTGCACGGTATACATGCTCAAAGCCGGTCGACGGCGCGGCGTGAAAGCGCGCCATCGACCCCGCGCCGAATGGATGTCAGCGCGCCGCGGCGACGGTGATCGTGCTGCCGTCGATCTGCGCGCCATTCTTGGCGGCGATGGCGTTGGTGCCGGCCTGGTCGGCGGTGTACTCGACGTTGGCATTGCCGAGCGAGCCTCCGCTCGCGTTGCGGTTGATCGCCGCGGTGACGATCGTGCCAAAGGGCGCGAACTGGGTGTTGATGGTCGAATCGGTGGTGGCGACGCTGAGGCTGCCGATAAAGATACGCTTGGGCATGATCCCTCGATTGTTTCGGTGATTGTGGTTGCGGTAAAGAGCGAGGAAATGAGAGGGATCAGTGGCGGTCGGCGCCGGGGGGCCGCGCGCGGACGGCGGCATCGGTGAACTCCTGGCGCGGGCGGATCTCCAGCTCGCCGGTGTCGCGCCGGGCGAGCTGCGACCACTTGGCCTGGAAATAACGGTTGACCTCGTCCCAGTGCTCGAGGCTGCGAAAGCCCGCCGCGACCACGCTAAACAGCCGGCCCTTGCCCTGCCGCTGGTGGTCCTCGATGCGCAGTTGACGGGCCCAGAAGCTGGCGGGGTCGTCGATGTCGAGGCCGGCGAGGTCGATGCCCTCGGCCTCGTGGCGGGCGATCAGGATCTGCAGCTCGGACCACTCGTCTTCGACGCTGAGCTGGCCGTCGCGCGTGGCGTCGTCGGGGCCGTTATCGGCGTCGTCCTCGTCGTCCTCGTCGAGCGACGAAACGGCCGGCTTCGCGGCGGTCTGGGTACCTGACCCGAGAGGCAGTACCGGCTCCCGGGAGAGCCCCAGCAGCCGCCGAAAGAGGTCGATGATCGAGCGGAACATTCCCATGCCGGCGTCTCCGATGGGGACGCTATCGAATGATGCTCGGGGATACTACCGCCCAGGAGAAGTGTCCAGATATCCCGAACACTGCACCGCGCACCCACGTCGCCCGGTACGGTCGCTTGTACGGTCGACCGGGCGGAAACGATCCGTGACTCGATGAATCTGGATCCGATTTTAGCGAGGGTCGGTCAGAGCTCGGAGACCAGCCGCGGAAAGCGCTGCAAGATCTTGCCGGTGTACTTGCCGTTCGGATATCGGCGCAGGTACTCGCGACCGCGGTCGATCGCGCCGTTGACGTCGCCGTCCTCGATGCTGGCGAGCCACAAGCGATAACGGGCCAACTCTGCCTCCGGGTGGGCCGGCGCGCGCTCGAGGAAGCGCTCGAACGCCAGCTCGGCGGCCACATAGTCGTTGGCGAAGTCCATGCGCAGGATGCCGACCAGCAGGTGGCCCTCGACCAGACCGTCGTTGTCGCCGTGCCTGGCCATGAACTGCGTCAGGCAGCGCGCCGAGAGATAGCGAGTCTGCGCCGATTGATACAGCGTTTTGCACAGCTCGAGCGCGGCGCGCCCCTCTTCCAGCCGCGTCTCGGCGGCGTCGCGCACGAGCTTGTCGAGCAAGGTCTGGCCGTCGTCGGCCTTGGCGGCGAGCGAGCTCAGGTAACGCCGGTCGGGGCGCACGATGCTCGGCCGCTCGAAGAAGAACTCCGGCGGCGGCGTCCGCGTCAGGATGTTCTCGAGGCGCCGCTGCGGCAGGTCGGCGGGTAGTCCAGGCACCACCCAGCTCGCCGGGATCGTTCCGTCGGCGCTGGTGGTGAGGCTTGCCAGCGACACCAGCTCGCCAGCGTGCGCGGGCGAGCCGGGGACCTCGTCGGACAGCGGCATGGCGACGCGGACGTCGTGGCGGCCGACGTCGCCGTAGGTCATGCGCTCGAGCTCGAAGCGGTAGCCGGCCTGGACGTCGGCGACGAAGGCCTGGTCCTCGGGGTTGAGGACCTCGACCTTGCCGCGCAGCACGGCGACGTTGGTGCTGCCCTCGGCGTCGACCTCGACGGTGAAGACGGTGCCGACGACGCGGACCAGCGCGGAGGGCGTGTGGATGTTGAGGATCGGGTCGGTCGGCTGACGCTCGTAGCGGACGGCGATGTGGCCGCGCTCGAGGGTGAGGTCGAGGGCGGCCGGTCCAGCCTGTGTCCACTCGATCTCGGTGCCCGGCTCGAAGTTGGCGAGGATCCGCCCGAGCAGGCCGACCTGCAGCGACTGGCCGGGCTCGACCGAGAAGCGGGTGCCGACGGTGAAGGTGTCCGTAAGGACAGGTGGCCCGTCACCGCGGGTGGAGAGGAAGCCGCGACCGGCGATCACGCGGCCGTAGTCGACCTGGGCCTGATGCGGGGCGACGGCGCTGTCCTCGGAGGCGCTCGACTCGGCGGCGCGCAGGACCTGACGGGCGCCTTGCAACGCGGCCGAGATCCCGCCGAGTGGTTCGGCCTCGAGCGAGGGGTCAGCGGCGGGGAGGACGAGGGCGAGGGCGAGAGCCGCGGCGGTGGTCGCGAGGGCGACGACCCCCGTGGTTTGCACGGCGCGCTGGTACCACGGCAGCGGGCGCTCGAGCGAGACGCGACGAAGGATGGCCGCGAACTCGCGGTCGCTGGACGACCCACGCAGGGTGCCGAGGCCGGACGAGGCGGGATCGGGGCCGCGGTAGACGGCCTCCAGCAGCTGGTTCATGCGCCGACAGTCACCGCACGCCCGCAGGTGAGCCCGGTAGCGAGCGACGGCGGACGGGTGCAGGCGGTCCGCGAGCGCGAGCTCGGCGTCCTCCTGGCACTCGAGGCAGCCGTAGCGCGCGGGGGTCTCTCCCGGCAGGTTGTCGTCGTCGGTGATCATCGTTGGACCGGGGCGTCGGATCGGGGCGTCGGATCGGGGCGTCGGATCAGGGCGTGGTGGTCACGAGCTCGTGGAGGCGCTTGCGGGCGCGGGTGAGGCGGTCGCCGATCGTGGAGAGCGGCTTGTCGAGGATCTGGGCGATCTCCTGCAGAGTCAGGCCCTCGTAGTGATAGAAAACGAAGACCTCGCGCAGGTCGGGCGCGAGGTGCTGAAGCAGGCGCAGGGCCTCGTCGCGGACATCGGCGTGGTTGTGGTGCAGGGTCCCGGCGCGGCCGCTCAACCACCACGAGAACGCCGACTTGACGCGGTTACGCCGGAACCGGTGGCGTAGCAAATTGTGCGTGGTGTTGGTGGTGATGCGATAAAGCCAGGTGCTGAGCGTCGAGCCGGCCTTGAAGTTGGCGAGCGCAGCGAAGGCGCGGGCGAAGATCGTCTGGA
>JAYUXQ010000507.1:0-4544 GCA_043752905.1 Nannocystis sp.
CGCGCCAGCGCCCACGCGATGCAATAGTCCGTGCGCGCGTTGCCCGAGCCGAGCTTGGGTAGCAACAGCGGCACCGCGGCCGCGAGCCGCATCTCGCCCGCGCGCCACACCACGCGGTCGTAATCCCAGGGCTTGCGCGCCCCGCTGTCGCCGCGCAGCCGCGCCAGCACGGCCTCCTCGCGGGTCGGCTTCGGGCCCGTGCTCGCCGGCCTCGCGCGCTGGGCCGGCGTCGTCGAGGGCACGGCCGCGGCCGCCTCCGCCGTCTCGCTGTAGCCCTTGCGCGTCTTCTCATCGACCAGCTTGGCGAAGATCGATCGCGCGGTCGGCTCGGCGACCGGCGCGTCGGTCTTCGTGCCGTCCTTGAGCGGCGCCCCACGCCGGCCGAACTGGAAGTTCACCACGAACTTCCCGTTGCTGACCTCACACAGGTCGACAACATAGACCTTGTCGGAGTTGCCCTCACGCAGGCCCAGGGTGACGCGGCGAATCAGCTTCACGACCTCTCCCTTTTACGCGAGGCGGGAGCATCGAAGCAAGCCCACCCGCGATCCCTGAGAGATCAAGTCGAAAGCAGATCCTCGACGCGTTCATGCCCGCCAGCGCCCGTGCTAACCTGCCCCCGTGACGCGTCTTCGTCCCTGCGGGCTCGCAACCCCGGTATGTCTGTTCAGTTTGCTCGCAGCATGCTCCGATGCTCCGACCACCACGACCACCACGACCACCGCCACATCCGGTGCGTCTACATCCTCTTTTACCGCCTCGACCTCATCCTCGACGCCTACTTCCTCCTCGTCCTCCTCGACGCCTACTTCCTCCTCATCCTCCTCGTCCTCCTCGTCCTCCTCGTCCTCCGGGGACCCGACCGGCGACCCGCCTCTAGAGATCGCGCATGGCATCCGACTCACGCGCGTGACCGCCACGCAGGGCGTGCAGACCGAGCTGGTCCGCGACGGCCTCGAGGTGCCCGCCACGGAGTACGCGGTGCCGCTCATCAGCCGCCGCAGGACCGTCCTGCGCGCCGACTGGAGCCTCCACGCCAGCTTCACCGCGCGCCCCGTGATCGGCCGCCTGACGCTGTGGACCCCCGAGGGGGACGTCCACGTCGACACCTCCGAGGTCACCGTCGACGGCCCGAGCAACGACGGCGACCTGTCCAAAACCTTCGCCTGGCAGCTGCCACCCGCGCTGGTGCGCCCGGGCATGGAGTACCGCATCGAGGCCTTCGAGGTCGACCCCGCGCTCGCCACCGGCGCCATCTCCGATCCTCCTCCGATCCTCCCGCTCGCCGGTCGCGGCACCTTGCTCGTCGAGGACCACCCGATGCAGATCAAGGTCGAGCTCGTCCCGATCGAGCACATCTTCGCCGGCGAGACCTGCATGCCGGAGATCACCGACGTCGACGTCACCGCGATGCGCCAGTGGATGGAGCAGCACAACGCCGTCGAGCAGGCCGATATCTTCGTCGGCGAGCCGATGCCATATACCGCCTCGATCGGCACGGCGCAGGACGGCTTTGTCCCGGTCCTGACCGAGCTCGGCAAGCGCCGCGCCCTCGCCAAGCCTCCCCCCAATCTCTATTACTACGGCCTCATCACCAGCTGCGACGCGTACCCGCCCGGCCTGGTCGGCCAGGCCTACGGCATCCCCGACGAGCCGACCATGAACCTCGGCTTCCAGCGCATCGCCACCGGCCGCTACCTCGGCAGCGGCGCCGCAGCCCGCGACACCTTCGTCCACGAGATCGGCCACACCCAGGGCCGCTACCACGTCCGCTGCAGCGGCGGCGAGGGCGGCACGGACCCCGACTATCCCTATCCGAACGGCCGCATCGGCGTGTGGGGCTACGGCATCCACGACACCCTGCTGCGCTCACCGACCGGCTTTCGCGACTACATGAGCTATTGTAATACCAGCTTCGTCTCCGACTACGGCTGGAACCTCACCTATATAACTATCAAGGAGCTATCGAGCTGGGACGCCGCCGACATGATCGATGTATCCGACGAGCCGATCCTGCTCGCCACGATCGGCGAGAGCGGCCACGCGACCTGGTGGACCACCCGCGGCGCGGTCCCCCGGCGCGGCCGCGGTCCCGGCACCCTCGTCGAGTTCTCCGCGGGTGACGAAGTATACACATTACCCGCGAGCGTCACCGAGATCCCGGATTCACAGGCCCACGCCGTCGCCGTCCGTTTGCCCCCCCGGTGGGACAGCGTGCGCCTCAAGATCGCCGGCAAGCCCGATATCGTCGTGCCGCGCGCCGCGGTGGCCGAGCTCCACTCGCGCCCCTGAGCCCCCGCCGACTACAGGTCATCCGGCTCGGCCGGCTGCAAGAACGTGTACGGCGTCGGCTTCCAGGCGCCCGGCCACGTGTGGTCGACGCTGGGGCGATTACGCATGCGCTGATACAGCGCGTGCAGATGCGGGTAGTCCTCACCGAGCCCGAGCCCCAGGTGCACGGCCGTCGCCAGGTGCACGTACACAGCGAGGTCGGCGAAGGTCAGCTCGGAGCCGGCCGCCCACGCCGAGACCCCATAATAATACTCCCAGAAGAACAGCTCGTCGTGCAACGCGTCCGCCAGAGCATACACCCGACTCGGCTCGAGGTCCTTCCCCTTCGTCTTCGATAGATAACCATAGATCTGCTCGCAGACCTCGGCGAGGTTGTGGGCCTCGTGTAGCCGCGTCAGCGCCAGCGCGCGCAGGGCGTTGGTCCCCGGCAGCAGCGGCGGGTCCGGGTGCGCGTACTCGAGGTACTCGATGATCGCGAACGGCTCGAACACCACGATGGCGCCGTCGGTCAGCACCGGGAAGGTCCCGCGCGGGTTTCGGGTCAGCAGCTCGCGGCTCGCGTCCTTGCCGGTCGTCGGCGGCAGGAGCTTGACCTGGTACGGCAGGTCCTTCTCCTCCAGCGCGAGCTGGATCATCCACGACGCCGGCGAGGACTCGACCACGCGGACCGTGCTGCACTCCGGGAGGTACAGCTTGATCTCGGACGACGTCATGCAACCTCGGGGCTAACAGATCGCGCCAGATCGCGTCAAGCGCGACCCCGGACCGCCCACCCGCCGGGGACGCCCGGGGACGCCCGAAGACCCCCGGCCGTGAATGGCGCGTTCGCCCGGCCGGGATATACTCCGCCGCCATGAGCGAGCCCAGCACCGCCCAGAACCCACGTCGCGTCGTCATCGTCGGTGGAGGCTTTGGCGGGCTGTGCGCGGCCATGAAGCTCGCCGGTGTGAACGGCGTGGAGGTCACGATGATCGACCGCCGCAACCACCACCTGTTCCAGCCGCTGCTGTATCAGGTCGCCATGGCGGGCCTGAGCCCGGCCGAGATCGCATACCCGATCCGCACGATCTTTAGCGGCAAGCGCAACGTCCGGGTCCTGCTCGCGCGGGCCACCGGCGTCGATCTACAGCGCAAGATGTTGCGCACCGACGACGCCGAGATCCCCTATGACAACCTGATCCTCGCCTGCGGCGCCCGCCACAGCTACTTCGGCCACAACGAGTGGGAGACCTACGCCCCCGGCCTCAAGTCGCTCGAGGAGGCGACCGAGATCCGCCGTCGTGTGCTGACCGCCTTCGAGCTCGCCGAGAAGGAGCCCGACCCCGAGAAGCAGCGCAAGCTCCTGACCTTCGTCGTCGTCGGCGGCGGGCCGACCGGCGTCGAGCTGGCCGGCGCCCTCGGCGAGATCAGCCGCTTCACGCTATCAAAGGACTTTCGCCGGATCGACCCCCGCCGCACCCGCGTGATCCTCATCGAGGCCGCCCCGCGGATCCTCGCCGCGTTCGACGAGACCCTCGCCAACCGGGCCACCGCGGACCTCGAGTCGCTCGGCGTCACCGTCTGGACCTCGACCAAGGTCACCCGCATCGACGCCGAGGGCGTCAACCTCGGCGAGGAGACCGTCCAGGCCGCCACGATCCTGTGGGCCGCCGGCGTCGCCCCGTCCGAGCTCAACAAGAGCCTCGGCGTCCCCCTCGACCGCGGCGGCCGCGTCATCGTCGAGAAGGACTGCTCCCTCAAGAGCAACCCCGAGGTGTTCATCCTCGGCGACCAGGCCAACTTCACCGGCGAGGACGGCAAACCGCTCCCCGGCCTCGCCCCCGTCGCCATGCAGCAGGGCCGCCACACCGCTCGCAACATCCTGCGCGAGCTCAAGAGCCAGGCCCGCGAGCCCTTCAAGTACAACGACAAGGGCATCATGGCGACGATCGGCCGCCGCCGCGCCATCGTCCAATACGGCCGCCTCAAGTTCGCCGGCTTCTTCGCCTGGCTCGCCTGGCTCCTCATCCACGTCCTCTACCTCATCGGCTTCAAAAATCGCATCGCGGTCATGCTCAACTGGGGCTGGAACTACTTCGCCTTCTCCCGCGGCGCCCGCCTCATCGTCGGCAAGGACTGGCGCGCCGCCGCCAACTCCCCCGTCCCCAGCGCCGTCGTCGACATGCCCCCGGAGTCGTCCGCCCCCCACGTCATGCCCCCCGTCGTCGCGGCCCCACCCGCAACCACCCCGGCGGCCCCCGCCGCCTGAGCGT
>JAYUXQ010000508.1:0-4543 GCA_043752905.1 Nannocystis sp.
ATTCGGCCAGCGCGCCTACTCGACCTTGTCCTTCTCCTTGCCGATATACATCGAGTCGATGAGGTCCTTGTACTTGGCGGACACCGCCTTGCGCTTGACCTTGAAGGACGCGGTCAGCAGCCCGTTTTCGACCGAGAACTCCTCGTCGATGACACGGAAGTACTTGATCGTCTCAAAGCTCGCCAGCCCCTTGTTGGCCTCCTCGAGGTAGCCCTGGACCTCCTTCTTGACCGCCTCGCCTTGCAAGTCGGGCGAGCTGCCGGTGCGCTGAGCCCACGCGGCCAGCTTCTCCTTGTCGACGGTCACCAGCGCGACGCAGTACTTGCGATTATCGCCGATGACGACCGCCTCGGACAGGATCGGCTTGGTCTTGAGCAGCGCCTCGATCTTCTGCGGCGCCACGTACTTGCCGCCGCTGGTCTTGATCAGGTCCTTCTTGCGGTCGGTGATCCGCAGGTGGCCGTCGGGGTCGAGCTCGCCGATGTCGCCGGTGTGGAACCAGCCGTCCTCGTCCCACGCGTCGGCCGTCGCGTCCGGGCGGTTGAGGTAGCCCGAGACCACGTTCGGCCCCTTGGCCAGGATCTCGCCGTCCGGGGCCAGTTGCAGCTGCACGCCCTTGATCGCCGGACCGACCGTGCCGATCCGCCAGTCGTCGAAGCGGTTGGTCGTCAGACCCGGGCAGGTCTCCGTCAGTCCGTACGCCTCGAGGATCACGAGACCCGCGCTGGCGAAGAACTCGGCCACCTCGCGTGGCAGCGGGGCCGAGCCCGACATCAGCGCGTGCATGCGGTCCATGCCGAGCTTGCCGCGGATCTTCGACAGCACCAGCTTGTCGGCGACGCCGAACTGCAACCGCAGCGCGAACGGCAGCGGCTTGTTATTCTGGCGATACGGGATCGTCTGTTTGCCGACGCCGATCGCCCAGTGGAACAGCTTTTGCCGGACCGCCGGCGCGCTGGCGATGCCGGTCATGATCTTGCCGTAGACCCGCTCGAACACCCGCGGCGCCGCCGGGAAGAAGCCCGGTCGCGCCATGCCGAGGTCCTCCGCCACCGTGGCGATCGAGCTGAGCACGACCTTGGTCGTGTAGAACGCCCCGCCGAACTCGACCATGCGACCGAACGAGTGCGCCAGCGGCAGGAACAGGAAGGCCCCGCCGATCTTCGCGCGGTCGGTGAACAGCTGCGCGTCCGCGACGTTCTCGAGGATCGACAGCATGTTGTTGTGGGTCTGGATCACGCCCTTGGGCTCGCCCGTGGTCCCCGAGGTGTACGTGTACGTCGCGACGTCCGTGCGCTTGATCGCCGCCATCCGGCGGTCACGCTCGGCCTGCGTCTCGCTCAACGCCGCGCGGCCGCGCGACTCGACCTGCTCGAGGCTCTCCCAGTCGTCGGCAGGCGCCAGCCCGGTCGGGTCGATGACGATCGCGCGACGAAGCTTGATCCGCGAGCCCTCGTACTGCTTGTCGTAAAAGTTGAAGCCGTCACGCGTCGAGCGGACCTTCTCCAGCATCTCGCGGTTCTCGACGATCAACAGCTCCGCCGCCGTGTCGGCGTGCAGGTAGCCGATCTCCGGCGGCAGCAGACTGACGTAGACCGGCACCGTGCGCAGACCCAGCGACAGCAACGCGAAGTCGCAGAGGATCCACTCGACCCGCGTGTTGGCCATGATCGTGACGCACGTGCCCTCCGCCAGCGGGATCTCCTTGAGCACGCCCGAGGCGATCGCCTGCACGCGATCAGCCGCCGTCTTCCAGTCGATCTCCGTGAAGGTCGCGCCCTGACGCACCAGGTACGCCGCCTCCGAGCCACCAGAACGGGCGCGGTCGAAGAACATTTGTGCGAGATGAGTATCAGCCATGACCTGGAACTTTTATCTGAAAGCGTGACGCGCTGTCCAGGCGCGCCCCGAACCGGCCACCGCTGGCCACCGCCCGCAAGAGCCCGTGGGGGGCCCGCGGGTGACCCCGGCCGCCCCGCCCACCCACACCGGGCGACTCCGCGCGCAGGCGCAGACGGGCCAGGGAACGTTGATTTACGGGCGGCTTTCGCCCGGCGCGGCCATGGGTGAACATGTGGTTGGCGCCGCACCGTGATCGAGATTCCAGGCATCGAGCTGCAAGCAGAGATCGGGCAGGGCGCCCGTAGCGTCGTCTATCGCGGGCGACGAGGCGATCGCCTCGTCGCCGTCAAGCTGCTGCGCCGCGTCGCCGGCAGCGACGGTCGGGCCCAGGCGCTGCAAGTCCGGCGCGAGGCCGCCGCGCTGGCGAGCCTTCGCCACCCCTGCTTCGTCGAGATCCTCGAGGTCGGCGAGGTGCGAGACCAGCCCTATCTCGTGATGGAGTACATCGCGGGGCGCACCGTCGCCGAGCTGCTCGCGCGGGGGAAACTACCCGACTCGCAGGCCGTCCGCATCGGCCACACCGTCGCCGTCGCGCTGACGGAGATCCATCGCCGCGGCATGGTGCACCGCGACATCAAGCCGCAAAACATCCTGCTCGCCGACGCCGGCGGCCTCAAGATCATCGACTTCGGCTTCGCCACCCACGCGCACACCGTCGAGGATCCGGCCCAGATCGCCGGCACTTTCTTGTACAGCGCGCCCGAGCAGACCGGCATGCTCCGGCGTCCGCTCGATGGCCGCGCCGATCTCTACGCGCTCGGGGCCGTGCTGTTCGAGTGCATCGCCGGACGCCCGCCGTTCCTCACCGCCGACGTCAGCGAGCTGTTGCGCATGCACGCCGTCGCTCGCCCGCCCGACCTGCGCGAGCTGGTGCCCGGCTGCTCGCGCGGGCTCGCGGCGATCGTCGCTCGTCTGCTCGCCAAGGACCCCGACGACCGCTACCAGACCGGCGCAGGGCTGGCCTCCGACCTCGCCCGCGTCGACCGCCTCGGCGACCCACCGATCCTCGGCAACTTCGACGACGCGCGTGAGTCCGGCGACGACGCTCCACTCGTGGGCCGCGCCGCCGAGCTCGCGCAGCTCCAGGCGCTGTGGAACAAGGCCCTGCGCGGCCTCGGCGGCCTCGCCACCATCGAGGGCGAGCCCGGCAGCGGCAAGAGCCGCCTCATCCGCGCCCTGTTCGCCTCCGTGCCCGGCGTGACCGCGACGCCCAGCCCACCGCTGCGAACGACCAGCGAGCCGCGTCGCAACACGCCGCCGCCCGGCAGCCTGTTTCGCCCCGCGACCCAAGTGCCCGGCGGGCTGACGCACGGGCCCGCTGGCACCGCGACCCCGCTGCCGACCCGGGCCACGCCGCTGGTGCTGGTCGGCAGCTGCGAGGCCAGCGACGCCGCCCCCTTCGCCGCGCTGCGCCAGGGCTTCGGCGATCTGGTCCGGCACCTGCGTCGGCTCTCCGCGGGCGCGCGCGCCGAGGCCTGCGTTCGCCTCGACGAGGCCGCCGGCGATCGCCGAGATCTATTGTTGCAGTTCTGTCCTGAATTCAAGGACATGTTCTCGCGGACAGATCCCACGCCGCCCGAGGCCCTGAGCGTCGAGGCCAACGATCAACTGCATGGCGCGATCGTCGAGTACCTGCTCGCGCTCTCGCACCAGCACGGCGGCCTGTTGCTGGTCGTCGACGACGTGCAGTGGATCGACGAGAGCAGCCTGCTGGTCCTGCGTGGCCTCGCCGCGCGGGTCGCCGCGGCGCCGCTGCTGTGCCTGTGCTCCGTGCGTACCGGCGCCGGCGAACGCTTCCTGCGAGAGCTCGGCCCGAACCTCGGCGCCCGCATCCTCGTGCCGCCGCTCGACGACGCCTCCGTCGGTACCCTGGTGGCAGAATTGCTCGGCGGCGGTGACCCCGGCCCGGAGATCGTCCGTCAGATCGTGACACGCAGCGACGGCAGCCCGCTCGCCGTCGGCGAGTACGTACGCGCCATGCAATCTTCCGGGCTGCTGTGCCCGCACTGGGGCGGCTGGCGCCTCGACGCCGCCGGTCTCGAGAGCCTGCATCTCCCGGGCGATGTCCTGCGCCTGATCGTCGACCGCGTCGTCGGCCTCGACGCCGGCACCCGCGCCGTGCTCGCGGTCGCGGCGATCATCGGCGGTCGCTTCACGCTCGACCTGCTCGCCGCCATCGCCGACCGCCCGCGCGAGGGCGTCGACGCCGCGATCACCGAGGCCGTCGCCGCGCGTTTGATCGATCGCGGCGAGGCCGGCCGCTACGTGTTCGTCCATGACCGCGTGCGCGAGGCGCTGCTGGTCGGCATCGACGAGGGCACGCGCCGCGCATTACACCAGCGCGTCGCCCTCGCGCTCGACCGCGGCGACGCCACCCCGCTCGCCGACATCTATGCGCGCGCGCGTCACTACGAGGCCGGCGACCGCAGCGACCCGGCGCGCATGGTCGCCGCGTGCACCGCCGCCGGCCTCGCCGCGCTCGCTGACTATGCCAGCGAGGACGGCTATGGTGCGCTGCATCAGGCCCACGCGGTCGCCGAGCAGCACGGCCTGGAGATCGAGCCGCGGTTACAGAGCGCCCTGGCCGACGTGTGCAGCACCACCGGACGTCTCGCCGAGGCCGAGCTGCACATCGACGCCG
>JAYUXQ010000509.1:0-4540 GCA_043752905.1 Nannocystis sp.
CCCAGGGAGCATTTTGCAGCCGGCGCAGGAGCTCGGGCAGGCGCGCGTCGTCCCACAGCAGGGTGTCGTCGACGCCGCGGATGAACGACGCGAGGGAGCGGGCCCGCGTCGCGGCATCAGTGGCCGCGGTGGTCTCGCTCGCGAAACGGGCGAGTTCGGCCACGACAGTCGCCGGTTCGCCGGGCAGGCCGAGCGGGCGCACGCGCTCGTGGCCGGGCATCGCCATCTCACGGCGCAGGGTCGCCAGGGCCCCGGTGACCAGGCGGCCGCGGACATCGCCGAGGTCGAGCAAGATCTCCGGATCGCCGAGGCGGGTGAGCAGGCCGCGTTCGTTGTTCTGGCTGAAGTCCCAGACCTCGAGGCGGACCGGTCGGTCGCCGCCGGCCACTGCCACGACGATGCGGGCCCGGCCGCGGACGCCGTCGGCCAGCTCGAGCACCGGCTCGGCGTGCACACCCGCGGGGATCGCCGCGGTCAGAGCAGGGCCGTAACGCCAGGGCTCCGGGGCGGGCGAGGCCGCGGATGGAGAGGATGGGGTGGATGGGGCAGATGGGGCAGATGGGGAGGATGGGGAGGATGTGGCGGATGTGGCGGATGTGGCGGATGTGGCCGTTGCATCGGCAGCGTTCGCGGCGGGTTTGGGGTCGCAGGCCGCGAGCGCGAACGCGGAAGCGAGCGAGACCCACCCGGGCGAGACCCCGAGGGAGTCCCACGCGAGCCGCGGCGAATTTCGAGCGCCACGCACTTGCGACAGCGTCGGCTGTAGAGCTGCCGGGGTCAAGCGTGATAGGTTGCGGGTGGCATGGTGTTCGCGCGGCGTAGCCTGGCGGTGGTGCTCGCCACCAGTGTGGTCTTTAGCTCCTCGGGATGGGGGGTGGCGGAGGCGGCGATGCTCGCGCCGGCGACTCCGTCTGCGGCAGCGGGCACGGGTTCCAAGCTGGCGATCTTGCCGCTGACGATCGAGGGTGGGCTCGGCGAGGCCGACAAGGCCGAGCTGACCAAGGCGCTCTCGGCGGGCCTGCAACGCGGCAACTTCAGCATCGTCGGACCCGATGAAGTGCTCGCGAGCGACGCCCGGGCCGGCAGCTGCGACAACGCGGTCTGTTATCAGAACATCGCGCGACGCACCCGGGCGGCCTACGTGGTGCGCGCGACGGTCAGCGTCAAGGACCGCGACTACACCGTGAAGGTCGAGCTGGTCGGTGCGGACGGCAAGCGGCTCGCGGCGACCCAGGATGGCTGCGAGATCTGCGGCGTCGTCGATGCGACCGGGCTGATCGACTCCGCCGCGGCGACGCTGCGCCTCAAGCTCGACGCGCTGTCGAAGGGCCCGGCCGCGCTGCGCCTGGCGACCGACCCCGCGGGCGCGATCGTCACGATCGACGGCGAGGTCGTCGGTGAGGCGCCGCTCGAGCGCCCGATCGTCCCCGGCAAGCACCTGATCCGCGTCAGCGAGGAGGGCTACATCTCGATCGAGCGCGAGGTGACCTTCGTCGAGGGCGTCAACGAGGACCTCAGCTTCAAGCTGGAGAAGCTGCCCAGTCGCCTTCCGGGCCGGCGCTTCGGCTACGTCTCGCTGGGCTTCGGCCTCGCGGCGCTGGGCGGCGCGATCGGCTTCGCGATCCTCGACGACAAGCCCTACAAGCTCGGCGGCAAGTGCAGCACGACCTACTCGGGCGACCCGGATTCGCCCTACAACAATATCTCCGGCGAGAACTCGATCACCGGCCGCGACGAGTGCGCGAAGCTGTGGCGCACCGAGCCGTTTAGCATCCCGCTGGCGATCGCCGGCGGTGCGCTGCTCACCCTCGGCATCGCCATCCTCCTCAACTCGCGCAAGCGGACCCAGGCCGACAAGGGCCCGACTGCCCGCCGTAAAATGCCGCGCTTCGGCGTCGGCCCCGGCAGCGTGAGCATCAGCGGTCAGTTCTAGGCGTGAGCCCGGAGCGGCGGTCGCGGGTCGCGGTGTAACGACGCACCCACCACGGGCGGCGGTCGGGCACGACGGGTGTGCGCGCGAGCCAGGCTTCGAGGCGGCGGCGATGCTCGCGGAAGGCGGCCGCGCTCGTGGGCGGCTCGGCGAGCCAGCGCTGCTCGAGCTCGTCGCGCTCCGCGGCGATCTCGGGCATCAACATCGCGGGGTCGCGCAGGACGGCCCGCTGCAGGCGCTCGTGCTGCCACCAAAGCGCCGCCGACGGCCTGGCCCCGGGGACAGGTCCCATATCTGCGGGCTCGACGGGCACCGCGACGGTGACCGGCTTGAACAGGCCGAGGCACGGGGCGGCGGTGGCGGTGACCCAGTGCTGCGCGCCCTCGGGCCGCAGTTCGGCGACCCACGAGGCGGCGGTTTGCGAGCCGGCGAGCAGGCCGCCGGCGTGGACGCAGGGGGCGTGTAGTCCGCCATTTTGCCAGGTGTAGCGCGGGAGGCCGTCGGGCGTGCCGTGCTCACGCAGCGCGCGCATGAGGGTCGCGGGGGACGGGTCGGCCGCGCAGGCGTGGCGCTGCGACCATGTCCTTCGGGACAGGCTCCCACTCACGTGACCACGCAGGCGATCGGCGTGCTGTTCGGCGAAGCCGGCGATCGTCAGGGCGTTGGAGATCGTCCTCACCCCGGTGACGCGCTCGCGGGCCCACGCGGGGCCGGCGGTCTCGAGCACGAAGGCGCCGGCCGCGTCGGCGATCAAAAAGCTGTTGTGATACGAGAAGCCCGGCTGCTCGTAGCCACAGCCGCCTCCCTGGCCGTGGACGGCGAGCATGGCGACGATGACCTCGCAGGCCGCCTCGGCGCTGACGGACCTCTCGAGGGCGAGGCGCACGAGGTCCATGCCGGTGAGGCCGACGCGCGCGAGCGGCCGGCGGGTGAACACGGCCTCGTTGCCGATGACGACGCCGTGCTCGTTGGCCCCCATCTCGGCGCCCCAGGTCCAGAACGGGCGGCTCAGCAGCACCGCCGCCGTCTCCGCCGCCTGCGGGATGGAGATCCACGTGCACGCGAGGCCTGTGTCGGGCGCGTGGCGGCGGCGCGGGTGCCACTCGAGCAGCTGCGCCTCGCCGAGGTCGCGGTCGGAGTTCTTGGCGAACAACACCTGCCCCGGCCGCACGATGACGGTCGTGTCACACATCGACGGGCAGCCTAGCACGCGCGCGGCGGGTCGCCTGATGTCCCAAAAGACAGGTTGTTACTTCGCGTGCGCGGCGATGCCGTCGTCGGGGAGGCCGAGGCGGCGGCGCAGGTCGACGACGCGCATGTCGAGTGCGGCGTCGTAGCTGATGCCGTCGACGTAGAGCGTGTGACTACCCCGGGCACGCCGCCACGCGCGCCAGGCCCGACGCGGCGCGATGAACATCCCGCCGAGCAGCGCCATGCTGTTGATGAACATCAGGAACGCGGTCGGGCATCGGTATAACCGTCCATCGTGAAGCCGTTGTCCGCGAGGTACCTGTCGCGCGCGGCACGGACGGTGGATTGACCCTCGACGAGGGTGATCGGCATGGCGGCTCCGGGTGTTTCAGGTGCGGCGGCTCGAGCCGGTGATCGCCGTCTGGCCGAGCCAGTACAGCAGCATCAGCGGCAGCTTGAGCGCGGCCGCCGGGTCGACGAAGCGGGTCCAGGCGACCATGACGTCGCTGAGCGCGAACAGCACGGCGCCGATCGTGGCGAGCCACGGTCGCAGCCCGCCGGTCGAGTCCTCGCCGATCTGGGCCGCGGCGCGCCATACCATCGCGCTGATGACGACGACGTAGATCAGCACCGGCACGCGCATGGCGCCCAGGTGCGGCGACAGCCACGAGAACACCGCCCACGACAGCGCCGCGACCGGTAGCAGGCGGCGCAGGTGCAGCTTGTGGGTGCGGTCGACGAAGGCCGCGACGTAGAGCACGTGCGCGAGCAGGAATGCGCACAGGCCCGGCAAGAACAGCACGGTGCCGACCTCGAGCAACGCGTCGCCGATCGCCGAGCACACCAGGCCCGCGCCGATCAGCGCGGCGTCGCGGGTGCGCGGCGGCAGCAGGAAGGCGAGCAGGCACAGGACGGGCACCGGCTTGGCGAGCATCGCCAGCGCGGGCCAGCCGAATAGCCACGCGACGGCGTAGGCCACGACGGCGCCGAGGGCCAGATGAAGGAGTGGGGACCCCGAGTCGCGCATCGATGGATCCTACCAGCGGCGCCGACCACTGTCCGCGACGACTTCGTGTGCGACGCGGGGTCGCGGCGGAGTCGCGACCGACCCCGGGCGCCCGCGTGGGCGTCCAGGGTCGGGGGGTGTGATCAAATGAGCACGCGATCAGGGCAGGTGCAGCTCGGAGAGCTTCTTCTGGATCGCTTCCTTGGTGTCGCCGAAGCGCTCCTGGATGACGCCGTACAGCTTGTCGGCGGAGCCCTCGGCTTTGAGAAGATCGTCGTCGGTCAGCTCGCCCCAGATCTTCTTCGCCTTGCCCTTGACCACGTCCCACGTTCCATGCGCTTGATCTTGATTCATCAGAATCTCCTTTTCGCAGGGCAGAAGGTACGGCCAGTCGTCCGCAAGTCAAGCGCGGG
>JAYUXQ010000510.1:0-1742 GCA_043752905.1 Nannocystis sp.
AAGTACTGGAAGTACTGGAAGCACTGGAAGCAGCAGCAATAAACGCCGCGAGACGCGGGCGAGGTGCCGGGGCAGCTCGCGTCGCGTCTCGTGGTTTCGTGTCGGCCGCCACCTGTCAGGGTTTTAGCACGACTTTCGGGCCTTTCGGTCCGGGCTCACTTCTTGGGGGCGACGGCGGCCGAGGGCCGTGCGGCGAGCTCGTTGAGCTTGCTCTCGAGGCGGGAGATGAGCTCGCCGATGCCCTTGTCCTTGAGGATCTTGTTGAACTCGAACCTGTAGTTCTTCGCCAGGCTGATACCATCGGTGATGATGTCCTCGCACTTCCAGATGCCGTTGACCTGGTGCATCACGTAGACGACCTCGACGGTCTCGGGCTTGCCGTCGCGGCTGAGCGAGACGTTGGTGATGACGTGGGTCGAGTGGGCCTTCTCGGTCTCACCGACGTAGGTCAGCTCGTACTTCTTGTCGGTCCGGATCCGCTTGAGGTAGTTCTCGCGGATCAGGCGGGCGAGGAGGGTCTCGAACTCGGCGCAGCGGGGCTCGCACTTGCTGGCGTAACGGGCCGGGCCGCCGAGCGAGGACTCTGCCAGCGCCTTGTAGTCGAGCAGGTCGTCGACCTCCTTTTGCAGCGCGGCAGTGTCGGCACGCTTCTTCACCAGCTCGACGACCTTGTCGTGGCGGGCCTTGAAGGCGTCCAGCGCGCTGCCGGTCGCATCGGCGGCGCTCGCGGGCGCCGCGAAGCCCAGCATGCACAGGGAGGACAGGGCGAGCCCGGTAAGAAACTGTTGAGCGCGATTGAGCATGGGTGCCTCTTGGGGTCGTGAGACGCGGGGGTGTCCGGGGCGATTCACAGGGAGGTGCGAAGTCGTCGGCGGGGCCGTCAGGGGGTCGCCAGCGAAGTTGTGGCCGGAGTCGGCGGTGGTGCCTGGCCGCGGGGGTCCTGCAGGGACACGCCCACGGTGCGCGACAGCGAGGCGAGCGCCACGTTCTGGGCGTGGATCGACTCGTAGTGCTTGAAGCGCCACTCGGCCCAGCGAGTGAGGGCCCTCTCGAGCTCGGTGAAGCTGCCGCCACCGACGGTCTGTTTGAGCTGCTGATCGATGACGAGTTGCTTGGCCTTGCGGATCGCCGAGGTGGTCAGGGCGACCGCCTGTTCGGCCTCGAGCAGGTCGCGGTAGGCTTTCTCGACCTCGAGGGACAGCAACAAGTTGGCGGCCTCGCGCTGGGCCTCGGCCTCGCGGCGCTCGGCGCGGGCCTTTTTGAGGCCAAAGGCCTGGTTGTGGAAGTCGAGGGTCCAGTTGAGCGCGAGCGCCAGGACCAGGCGGCTGTAGTTGAAGCGGTCCTGGTAGTACAAGGCGCGCATGTTGGGGTCGGCCTTGTTCGAGTAGGCGATCTGCGCCGACGCGACGACGCCGAGGTCGGGCAGGAATTGCGAGCGGGCGAACTTCTCGCCAGCCTTGCGCAGGTCGACCAGACCGGCCGCCATCTTGGCCTCCGGACGCGCCTGGAGCCCGATCTCGCGGTAGTGCTCGACGGGCTTGAGGCCGCCCGCGACGCCGTCGGGGATCAGCTCGCGCTCGGCGATGTCGAAGCCCGGCGGGGCCGCCTCGCCGGCGATCGTCCACAGGGTCGCGAGCGCGACGGCCTCGATCTTGCGAGCGGCGTTCATGCGCTCCTGAAGCGTCAGCTCGCCGAGCTCGACGCGCAGGAGGTCGGCCGGATCGCGGTCGGGATTGACGGCG
>JAYUXQ010000511.1:0-1742 GCA_043752905.1 Nannocystis sp.
CGGAAGTCGAGATCGACGGTCAAGCCGCTGCTCGCCAGGCTAAAGCCGTCCGCGCCGAAGCTCACGGCGCCGCGGAAGTTGCCGGCCTCGGGCTGCCCCTCGATCGCGAGCGACCACAAGATGGCGCCGCCGCTGGTAATGATCTGGACCGGCAGAACATGGTCGGCGGGCGCGAGCGTGGCGAGGTCGACATCCGCGACCAGCTCGACCTCCGCGCCGGGGGCGAGCTTCGCGGGCTCGGTGTCCAGCGTCAGTGCCGGGTTGGCGGCCGCGAGCCGGTAGGTCAGCGTCTCGGTGCCATCGTTGCGAAGCACGGTGCGCGCCTGCGTCTCGCCCAACGCGAGCACGGTCTGCCGCCCGGCGAGGGTCGGCGTACCGGCGAACTGGCGCGGGGTCGCGTCTCCTTCCTCGGTCTGGCAGCGCCCGTGCAAGTCGCACGACTGGCCCGGCCCGCATCCCGCCGCATCCTCGCAGCCGGCGACGCAGATCCGTAGCTCGCACTGGGCGCCCGCGTCGCAGTCGGCATCCACCTGGCAGGGGTCGGCCTGCGGCCCGGGGTCCGCGGGAGGTGCCGACGTGAGCGGGGGATCGTCCGGCTCGGTGGAATGGGTGGTGGAGGTGGTGCTGTCCTGTGCCACGTCACCGGGAGCACAGGCCAGCGAGAACAACAGGGCCGACGCGGCGGCCCGGAACATGGTGGTTCGTTTCACGGCAGATCTCTCCTGTGGCGCTCGCATGAGCGCTGTTTTCGGACGATGGTGATCTCGGCGGCAAAATGCAGCCGCAGCGCCCCACAGGTGAGCCCGCACGAGGCTCACGCGGCGCGTGTCAGTCAGCTCCGGCGCCAGGCCGGTGCTCAGGCGGCGTCGATGCAGCCCGCCGCGTCGTGGACGTCCTGTCCGAGCTGCTCCGCCTCAGCCTCCGTGAACGGCACCGCGTTCGCCGGAAGCGCGGCCACACGCTCGAAGCGCACGCCCACGTCACGCTTCAGCTCGAAGACGCGGCCCGCCTGCACGCGAAACAGGCGCGAGCGCCATGCGTAGTAGTCGGCGAGCGTCAGCGGCGACAGCTCCCGCTCGCCGCGCCCCAACGCCGCCGCCGCCCGGGCCATCATCCAGAGGCCCGGGTCGGTGATATCCCGGGTCGGCTCCGCGTCGGCGGGCAGCTCGTCCTGCCGCTGGAGCATCGCCCGCTGGCCCGGCGCTGCGAGCAGGTAGACCCGCCCGATGTTGTCGACGAAGAACGTCCGCGTGCGGGTGACGTGGAAGCCCGGGAGCGGCCGGGCTTCGGTGCTCTCCTCGACCGTCAACTCAAATTCCGGCGCCACGGCGCCCTGGTACCCGTTCATACTGGTTTTCTCCTGAACTGTTGACCAACAATAACCCAAATTAAGATTTTTCGAGTTAATTAAACCACATCATCCGGTTGCCAGCCTGGCGCCTCTGGTGGCCGATGGTGTACCCTACCCCCGACATGCCGCGAGAACTCAGGGAACCCAAGGACCTGGGCAAGGACTTCGTAACCACCGAGGAGGTGTCCGAGGTCGCCGGAGTCGGGCGCCCGTCGCTCTACGAGTGGCTGCGTGAAGGACTACTGCCGGCGCCGAAGACCACCGGAGGCCGCGGCATCATCGCCAAATGGCCGCCGTCGACGCTGAAGATCGCCAAGTTCGTCCGCAAGCAGCGCGAGCTGGGCTTCGGCCTGACCGAGATCCGGTCTCGCATCGTCGCTGCGTTCGGCCA
>JAYUXQ010000512.1:0-1741 GCA_043752905.1 Nannocystis sp.
GGCGTGCAAAGCTGCGCCGACCAGCCGTTCATCCCGCGCGACCAGATGTTGATGGCGATCAACCAGGACCTGAGCACGATCAACCTCGAGTCGCTGCCCTTCACCCGCTACTTCAGCTTCGTGCACCTGCACAACGCCGGCTGGTGCGACGCCGAGATCGAAGTGTTTCGTGAGGCGCTGTCGAAGCTGGTCAACAGCCTCTCGCACGGCATCCTGATCAAGCCCCCGGTCGCGATCGACAAGGATCGTCTCATCTATCGCATCGACATCGGCGACTACAAGTGGGAGGCCGTCGAGGGCAAGCAGTTCCGGCTCAGCGAGCCCTCGTTCTACTTCCCGGAGGACGACATCAGCACCCGCGCCTTCACCGACGTCTGGGAGATGATCGCCGACCAGAACCCGTACACGATCGAGTACCTCGGCGACGTCGCGATCAACATCAAGACGCAGACCCACACCAACGTACCCATCATGCCCGGCGATGCCTTCCTCGACGCCGCCTCGCGCTCGCCGCTGTACTACGACATCCTCGGCATCCCGCTGCGCAGCGCCAGGCTGCGTGCCGAGGACCCGCCGTGCGGCGCCAAGGGCACCCCCGAGGAGTGCCTCGAGACCCAGCTCAACATCGACATCCTCGCCGACATCGCCAAGGAGTTCGACCAGAACACCGACATCGTCGGCCGCGCCGGCTTCAAGGAGTCCAAGGTCTCGGACTTCAACCGCGTCGTCGAGCGTCACCTCTTCAACGACACCAACAACCGCGTCTTTTGGATCAGCTACGACTTCAAGAGTCAGACCGGGCTCAAGAACATCCTCACCCATCCGCTCGACTTCGACTTCGACGGCGGTGAGATCATCTTTAGCCTCGAGAATGGCCTACAGGGCTACATGCTGACCAACGCCGCGGGTGGGCGCCTCAACGACGGCCCGACCGAGATCGTCCAGGACCCCAGCCAGGAGGACCAGATCGTCCGCAACGGCGTGTCCTGCATGGGCTGCCACAGCGCCGGCATGCTCGCCGCGAACGACGACATCCGCGCCGGCCTCGACGCCGGCATGACCGGCACCCTGTTCGACGACACCACCAAGGGCCTCATCCGCGACCTCTACCCGACCCGCGAGGACTTCAAGCTGCTGCAGCAAGAAGACACCGACCGCTTCAACCTGAGCCTCAGCAAGGCCGGCGTCACGCTCGGCGGCGAGGAGGAGCCGGTGTTGACCACCTTCCTGTCCTTCGACGAGGACGTCACCTTGCGCCGCGTCGGCGCCGAGTACGACCTCAACGAGACCGACATGCTCAAGAACCTCGGCAAGCTCGGCGACGACCTCAGCGACCTCGCCGAGGGCGCCTCGATCCACCGCAAGGACTTCACCGAGAACTTCCGCGTCGGCGCCTGCATCCTCAAGATCGGCTGCACGCGCGCGTGCCCCGGTGAGGGCGCCTCCGCCTCGGACCGCACCTGCGGCGTCACTGACATCGACGGTGACGGCGACCTCGACCAGCTGTAGACCCCCCTGTGCATGGCGACCGCCCGGACAGATCTGGCGACCTGTCCGGGCGGTCTTTTTGCTCTCCATCAGTACGGCGCCACGAACATCACCGCGACATCCCAGAGGTAGTGACAGACGATCCCGGGGATCAAGCTCCGCGTCCGCACCACCATCCACGCCCACACCAGCCCGCAGCCGAACGCCGCGAGCCACAGCACCGGCGGCCCGACCATCACGTGCGCCAGCGTGA
>JAYUXQ010000513.1:0-11054 GCA_043752905.1 Nannocystis sp.
CTCGACGGCGAGCCGCTCGAGCTGGTCGGCCTTCGCGGCCAGGTCGTCCTCCTCAACGTGTGGGCGACCTGGTGCGAGCCCTGCCGCAAGGAGATGCCCGACCTCCAGGCCCTGCACGCGCGCCACCAGGCCCAGGGCTTTACCGTGCTCGGCGTCAGCGTCGACGCGGCCCGCCTCGGCGCCGAGGTCCGCGGCATGGTCGAACAGTTCGGCCTCACCTACCCGAACGTGCACGACGCCCGAAATACCATCGGCCCCCTCCTCGAGATCGTCGGCTACCCGACCAGCTTCCTCATCGACCGCCAGGGCGCCGTCGTGTGGCGCAAAGACGGCATCCTCGAGCCCGGCGACCCCGAGCTCGCGCGCGTGCTCGCGGACGCCCTCGCCGACCCTGCGTGATCGTTCGGTTGCTCGGGTCGCTGCGCACCCGAACGACCGCTCCGCATCGGTACCGATCTACGAGGGCCTACGAGGGCCCCTGGCGCCCCGCCGAGCGAGCGCCCACCGGGCCCGACGCAGCGACCGAGGCGCCCCGTCCCCGCATCTGCGCGAGCGCCAGCCCCATCTCGTCGCGCACCCGCTCCATCAGCGCCGCCTCGTCGAGCCCCGCCGGGTCGATCGCCGGCAGCACCCGGACATGGATGTCGAGCACGCCGTCCTGTTGAAACACCCAGGTCCCCTGCGGCAGCGCGTGCAGCGTCCCGTCGATCACGACCGGCACCACCGGCACCCCCGCCTTGATCGCCATCGCGAACGCCCCGCGGCGAAACTGTTGCAGCTCCCCGTCCCGCGACCGCGTCCCCTCCGGGAACATCAGGATCGAAGACCCGCGCCGCAAATGATCCATGCACGTTTGCAGCATGCGCTCGCGGCTGCGGTGGCTGCCGCGGCGGATCGGCACGTAGTCGGCCATCCACATCATCCAGCCCAAAAACGGCACCAGGAACACCGAGTCCTTGGCGACCCACTTGAACTGCTTGCGCAGCGCATAGAGCACAAAGATGTCGCCGAAGCTCTGGTGATTGGCGACCAGCACGTAGGTGCCCCTGGGATCGATGCGCTCGCCGTGCTCGACATGGATCCGCCAAAACGGCGACAGCGCCACGTAGTGGTTGGCCCACGTCCACGCGTACCAGTGCGAGAAGCGGCGTCGGCGGTCCAAGGGCAGCGTCAGCAACCACACCGGCACGACCGCGAACCAGAACACCGTCA
Source organism: Nannocystis sp. (assembly GCA_043752905.1). Lineage (GTDB taxonomy): Bacteria > Myxococcota_A > Polyangia > Nannocystales > Nannocystaceae > Nannocystis. The sequence goes on from JAYUXQ010000513.1 coordinate 1,213, forward strand.
GGCTCAGCGCGAGGTACAGCCAGAAGATGGCGGACAGCAGGACCTTCACCGGGGCGCAGCGTGCCAAACCGCGCCCTGCTTGTCGACTGCGGGACTTGCTAGCATGCAAGCCATGCGCGCCGTCCGGGCCCCCTCGCCCCTCCTCGCTGGCCTCCTCGCTCTCGCCTGTGACGCCGGCTCCCCCGCATCGACGACCGCCGCGACGCCAGCGCCGGCCACGCCCACCGCGGCGACCGCCAAACCCCGGCTGGTGCCTGCGCCCGCGGGTGGTCGGGTCGCCGAGATCGTTGCCGCCGAGCAGGGCTCTGCCGACGCGGAGCAGCTGGTCGTGTACGTCGGGGCGGCCTGGTGCGAGCCCTGCGTCGCCTTCCACGACGCCCTGGCCGCCGGGCAGCTCGACGCCGAGTTCCCGGGCGTCCGCTTCCTCGAGTTCGACCTCGACCGCGACAAGCCCCGCCTCGACGCCGACGGCTACACCTCGCGCTTCGTCCCGCTGTTCGCGATCCCGGGCCCCGACGGCCGGGCCAGCGGCGCGCAGATCCAGGGCGGGGTCAAGGGCGCCGGGGCGGCCGCCAACCTCGTCGCGCGGCTCAAGCCCCTGCTCGCCGCGGCCTCGGGAAGCTGATCCACCGTCCAGCGCTCGCCGCAATACAGGCCGCCGCGACGCCCGATCAGCCGATCCACGCCAGCGTCCGGCGCAGCCCCTCGGCCAGCGCCACCTCGGCGCGCCAGCCCAGGCGGTCCGCCGCGCGCGTGCAGTCGGCGAGCGAGTGGGCGATGTCCCCGGCTCGCGCGGCGCCCGACACCACCGGGCTCGCGCTGCCGGTCACCGCCACGACCTCCGCCGCCAGCGCCGCGATCGTTTTGCCGTGTCCGGTGCCGAGGTTGGCGATCAGCCCGTCGACCCCCGGCGCGTCGATCGCCGCCACGAATGCACGGGCGACATCCTCGACGAACACGAAGTCTCGCGTCTGCTGGCCATCACCGAGGACCACCAGCGGTTCACCCGCCCGCGCCCGCGCCAGAAATTGCGAGACCACACCGCTGTACGGACTGCGCGGATCCTGGCGCGGCCCGTACACGTTGAACGGCCGCAGCGCCGCCGTCTCGACCCCGAGGCTCGGGCCCAGGCAATTAAAAAACAGCTCGGCCGCGCGCTTGCTCGCCCCGTACGGCGAGGCTGGCCGATCGCACATGTCCTCCGAGACAGGCACCCGCGCCGGCTCGCCGTACACCGCTGCCGACGACGCCAGCACCACCCGTCGTACCCCTGCCCCCGCGGCCCACTGCAGCAGGCGGACGCTCGCGCGGAGGTTGACGTCGAGGTCGCCGACCGGGTCCTCGAGCGATCGCGGCACCGACACCTGCGCCGCGAGGTGCACGATCGCCGTCGCCCGCACCCCACGCAGCGCCGCCGCGAAGTCGTCGCGCAGGTCGGCGACGATCACCCGCAGGCGCGTGTCGCTCGCATGCGCGGCCAGGTTCTCGCGCTTGCCGGCGCCGAGGTCGTCGACGACCACCACCTCACGACCCTGCGCCAGCAGACGGTCGACCACGTGCGAGCCGATAAAGCCGGCGCCGCCGGTCACGAGCACAGTCTCGAGGGGCGCACGCATGACGACTCAGATCGTGTGCTGCACGCGGACCATCGCGACTTCCTCGCGGCCCTGCGGCAGCTCGAGACCGTCGCCGGTGAAGCGGGCGATCGCCACCGTCACGTTGTCGGGCCCGCCGGCCGCGCAGGCCGCCTCGGTGAGCGCCCGACAGCAGCGCACGGGGTCCTGGTAGCGCAGCATCAGCTCGAGGATCATGTCGTCCGCGATCGGCCCGGTCAGCCCGTCGCTGCACACCAGCAGCACATCCCCGGCGCGCAGCTGGGCCTGCACGATCTCGGGGCCGACGCGCGGCTGGACCCCGAGGGCTTGCAGCAGCACGTTGCGATGCTCGTAGCTGCGGGCCTGCTCCGGCGCCAGCCGCCCCGCCGCGATCAGCTGGCCGACGATGCTGTGGTCGGTGGTCATCTGCGTCAGCGCCCGACCGCGGCGCAGGTAGGCCCGCGAGTCGCCGACGTGGCCGATCAACAGCTGCGCGCCGATCGCCAGCGCGGCGGTCATCGTCGTGCCCATCCCGTGGCGCATCGGGTTGTCGGCCGCGGCCCCACGGATCGCATTGTTGACGGCCATGACCGCCGCCTGCATTGCGATCTCGGCGGCCGGCATGTCGGCGAACGGGCTGTACTGTTGCAGCAACTTCGCCAGCGTGTCGGCGGCGATGTTCGACGCGACGTCGCCGGCCGCCGCCCCGCCCATGCCGTCGCACACGGCGACCAGCGTGCCGGCCAGCGTCAGCGGCTGGACCCGGGCCGACGGTTGCAAACCCACGTCGCCGGTCGCCAAGTTGGCGACCACGAAGTGGTCCTCGTTGCGCTTGCGGACGCAACCGATTTCCGTTCGCGCGAAGACCTCGACCTGCGCCACCCTAGTGCATCCTCACGCGAAAGATCTGATCGCCCACGCGGAACATATCGCCGGGATCCAGGATGACATCCCCGCGGGCTCGCAGGTAAGTTCCGTTGGCCGACCGCAGGTCGGTGAGCGTCACGCGCGTCGCCTCCGCCGCCACCTCCACGCTCAGCTGCGCGTGCTGCCAGCTGACGAACGGGTCGGCGGGGAACACGATGTCGCCGAGCTCGCGCCCGAATACCACCTGCGGGTGACGCAGGTGGTGCGTCTCGGCCTCGACGCCCCCGGGCCCGAGCAGCACCAGGCGGCCCCACGCGGGCTGCAGCGGCGTGCCGAAGCCGCGGACCCCGTCCGGGCCGGGGTCCTGCTCGCGGCCGGCGGCCGGGATGTTCTCGAGGCGCAGCAGATGATGACCGAGCAGGAACAGGTCGCCCGGAAACACCGACTCGGGTTTGGAGATCCGCACGAAGATCCCGTTGCGCGTCGTCAGGTCGGAGATCCGCACCCCCATCGGCAGGGGATCGACCCGCGCGTGCGGCGAGCCCAGGAACTCGTCCGCCGGGAAGCGCAGGTCGCCCTGCCAGCGGCCGATCGCCAGCGGCGCGTCGCCCAGCGGCACCACCTCGCCCTCCGATCCATCGCGCTGGACCACGACGAGGCGCAGCCGACTCGCGCCGGGATCCCGGCGAGGCGCCGGCGCGGGCCCGGTGCTCGGCGCCTGCGAGACCCGCGGCGCCGCTGGCGGCGACCACTCGCTCGCCGGCACCTCCGGCACCTTGACCTCCGGAGTCCCGCCGATCTCCCCGGCCACCGTGCGCACCCGCGGGCCACCGCGCTGCGCCGGCTCGAACTTCGCCACCGCCTCCGGCACGAACTTCGCCACCGCCTCCGGCACGAACACCGCGATGCCCGCGGGCTCCGACGGCGGCACGAACACCGGCGCCGCGCCTGGCTCCTGCGCCGCGGGCTCGACCGCCGCGGTCGCGACCTCCGGCTCGGGCTGCGCCGCGACCGGCACGCCCGACATCACCGGCGCCACGAAGCCGGGCGCGGGCGTCCCGACCGGCGTACTCGCCCCGGCGCGTCGCGGCTGGGCGACCCGCAGGCTCTGGGTCACCGGCCGCACGCGCCGCGACTGGACCCGCAGCCCGCAAATTTGGCAAAACTCGAAGCCAGCGCCGAGCGCCGAGCCGCAGCGGGCGCACTTGCCCGAGTCTCGCGTCTCGACGTCCATGCGGTACCCGCAGACGACGCAGGCCGAGGCTTCCGGGCCGCTTTCGCTGCCACATACCGGACAGGGGATCCGTTCCGACATCGGTTGACCTGGGGTCCCTCGCAGATCCTCTGAGAAAGGCTTGCCAGGGTGGACCGCCTGGGATAGACCCGCGCTCGCACCGGCCCCAAGAGCCTATCGGCCGCGCTGCACGCCGTCAATTGAGCGCCCCTCCCGCACAACTTCCTGCACGGTGTGCCGTACGACCGGAGGGCATCGCCGCGATCACCACGCTGGCCCGACGCCTGTGCGCCCCCCTGGCCACCACCGGCATCCTCGCGCTGGTGGTCGGCTGCGCCCCGCTGGTGCGCCCCGCGACCTTCGTCGGCGCGCGCGACCAGATCACCGATGCAACCCTCATCGGCCCCTTCGACGGCCAGGTCGTCGACATCGCCACGGGTGAGCCGGTGGCCGACGCCGTCGTCGTCGGCGTCTGGGCCTACGACCGCGGCGACGGCTTCATCGGTCCTCACGGCTCGGAAACGTACAGCACGACCACCGATCAGGCCGGCCGCTACCGGATCGCTCCGGCCAGGTTGACCGTCCGCGCCTCGGCCCTGCGCCTCGTCTCCTTCCACATCGTCGTCTACAAGCGCGGGTACCTCGGCTACAGGTCGGACGCCCGCTCCGAGGGTGGCCCGCGGGCCGACTTCGCCGTGCGCCACAACCGGGTCGAGCTGCGCAAGTGGCGAGAGACCGACTCGCACGCCGAGCACCTGCTGTTCCTCGCCACCCCGAAGGTCCTGCGCAAGACCACCGTCTGGGAGCAGGACCTCGCCAACCTCGACCTGTTTCGCCAGCACGGCGGCGCGGGCGGGGCCGCGGCGCCCGGCGCCGAGACCGGCCCGACCCCCGGCGCCACGGAGCTGCAGTGGCTCGACGCCAGCGCCGTGTTGACCCCCGACGAGGTCCGCACGCGCACCCACTACAGCGAGCCCTTCGTCGTCGAGGACCTCCCGGACCTCGCGCGCACCGACTTCTATCACGGCGTCCATTTGCAGGCGCAGGGCCGCGAGGAGCCGTTCGACATCGCCTACCGCGTCTGGCGAGCCCCGCCGGGCGGCATGGACCCGGTCGTCGCCACGATCCAGGAGACGATGGGCACCGTCAAGCCGACCGGCGAGATCACGCCGGAGACCTGGCTGCTCTCGGCCGAGGGCGTACACGCCGTCGCCTTCGTCGACCGCGAGCAGCAGGTCGGCGTGCTGCTCAGCTGCGGCGATCAACAGTGTGTCGACCTCGAGACCGCGATCATCCTCGCCAAGGGCCTGTACCGCAACCTCGACCGCCTGAAGTCCGTCCCGGCGCCCAAGCCCGCCGCCGCCAAACCAAACGAACCTCTCGCCCCGCAGACCCCCGTCCCGGCCAGCAGCCGCGTCCCGGCGAGCACGCCCCCCACGGGCGGCACCACACCGACGCGCGGCGCCACACCGACGCGTGGCGCCACACCGACGCGCGGCACCACACCGACGCGCGGCGCCACACCGACACCCCCGACGACACCCCCTGCCACGCCCGTGGGCGAGAAGCGAGGCCGACCATGAAGTCACTGACCTCGCGCGACACACCTGTCCCAAAGACCAGCCTGCGCGCTCGCCTGCGTCGCGGCCTCACGATCGCCGCGCTCGCGCTCGGCCTCGCTACCCCACGCAGCGCGTCCGCCTGGGATCCCTCGACCACGCACCTCGGCATGGTCGACCGCGCCGTCCTCGAGAGCGCCCTGCATCTGCGCTGGATGGCCGCCACCGAGCTGCAACGCGGCCTGTTCACCCCCCTGCGCGTCGACCCCGCCCGCCTGTCCCCGACCGAGCGCCGCTTCCTCGGGGCAGCCCTGGCGGCGGGCCACAGCGGCTCCGGCGTCCAGCCGCTCGGCGGTCCGGGGGCCTGCCCCGGCGCCAAGGCCCCGCCTGCCACCCAGTTGTTCTGCGTCGAGGGCGACGTGTGGGAGATGCCCGCGGTGCAGTGGTTGCACCTCGGCGTCATCGCCGAGATGGTCCCGCCGGCCCGCGCCGTGCACCACTTCGTCGACCGCCACGACCCCTCGCGCCTCGACTTCAACGACCCCCAGCAGCGCCCGCTGGTCCTGCGCGCGCGCCAGTTTCGCCACAACGGCGCCCCGCTGGCCGGCTACATCACCGGCACCAGCTTCGCCGGCACCGGCCCCTCCGCGATCGCCTGGCTCGCCGACGCCGCCGACCCGCTCGCCCCGCCGCGGACCTTCCAGCACCTCGAGCTCGCCTCGACCCACCCCGAACCGCGCGCCCGCGACCACCACCTCGCCATGGCGCTGATCGGCCTCGGCGCCTTACTACATGTCCTTCAGGACATGTCCGTCCCGGCCCACGCCCGCGGCGACGTCACCGCCTTCTTCGCCTCGCTCTCGAGCGTCCCTGGCGACCGCGGCCTGCCCTTCGCCGAGGTCGCCCGCCTCTCCTACGGCCGCCACGACCTGCCCGGCCGTCGTGCACCCGAGTCGGTGAACGAGGCGCGCGGCCTCGGCCTCGCCGGTAGCCTGCGCGGGCATTTCCTCGGCGACGCCGCCTACGAGGGCGTCGCCGTGTTCACCGGGCGCAGGTTCCTGTCCGAGCACAGCGTCCCGGCGCCGATGTTCATCGAGCCGACCCACGACGCGCAACAGGCCGCGGCCCAGCTGCTCACCGGTGCCGACCTCGACTCGACCGAGCTCAAGGGCGCCGTGCTCGGCCCGTGGCCGGCCGCCCGCGGCTACGTCAAGACGGCGACCGGCCGCCCCCTCGCCGCCTTCGACACCGACGACCTCGGCCGCGTCCGCGCCTTCATCGACGAGGCCGTCTACCGCGAGCAGTTCGCCCAGCTGGTCCCGCGCGCCGTCGAGGCCTCGCGCTCGCTGATCGACTGGACGTGGCCGACCTGGCCCGAGCTGCTGTACGACGCCGCTGCCGGCAACCTCGACCTCGAGGTCGCCGCCGACCTGCAGAACCCCGAGCTGCTGGTGTTCACGCAGACCGCCGAGGGCCTGCGCACGATCAAGCAGCGGGTCCGCCTCAAGCCCGGCATCCGCAACCGCGTGGCGAAGCTCCCGAAGTTACAGGCCGACGAGCGCACGATCGTCGTCCTGCGCGCCCGTCGTGCCACCGGCGAGCCATTGTTGCTCGAGCAAGTCCTCGGCGCCGAGAGCAAGACCTTCGGCGTCGTCCCGGCCCCCTACGTCGCCCCGCCGCCGCCGCCACCGCCCGCCGAGCTCGAGACCTCCGAGCCACAGCCCATCCCACCCGGCACCCCGGCAGACCCCGCTCTCACCCCGGACGCATCCCTCGGCGCCCCCACGACGCCCGACCCGGGCGATCCCGCAGCGACGGATCCAGCGAAGCCCGCCACCCCAGGTGCGGCCAAGCCCGCCACCCCAGGTGCGGCCAAGCCCGCTGCCACGAAGCCCGCCGCCACCGATTCAGCCAAGCCCGCCGCCATGAAGCCCGCCACGGAGTCGGCCAAGCCCGCCGCCACGAAGCCCGCGACCCCGGAGTCGGCCAAGCCCGCGGACATGAAGCCCGCCACGGGCTCGGCCACGCGCACTGTTACGAAGCCCGCCACGGATTCGGCGAAGCCTGCTGCCACGAAACCCGCCACGACAGATTCGGCCAGGCCTGCCGCCCCGAAGCCTGCGACCACTGACCCTGCGACGGCCCCGAAGTCGACCCGATAGCCGCGGTCTCTGGGATCCTGACGGCGACTGACGGCGACTGACGGCTCCCGTCAGCCCGCGCCGCCGTGCGCGAGCGCCTTGAGCACGACATCCGCCCCGAGCTGCAACAACGTCTCCGCCAGCTCGCGCCCGAGCCTCGCCGCCTCGCTCCTTGGCCCCTCGCGGGTCCCGGAGAACACTGGCCGCCCCGCGGGATCCGCCACGACGCCACGCAGGTGCACGGCATCCTCGCCGACGAGCGTCGCGTTGCAGCCCATCGGCACCTGACAGCCGCCGTCGAGCCGCGCCAAAAATGCCCGCTCGCCGGCCGCCATCGTCGCCGCCGCCTCGTCGTTCATCGGCGCCACGATCGTGCGCACCCACGCGTCGTCCTCACGGCACTCGAGCGCGAGGATCCCCTGACACGCCGCCGGGCAGAAGCCCTCGGGGTCGAGCCGCGCCGCGATCTCGTCCGCGAGCCCGAGCCGCACCAGCCCCGCGGTCGCCAGCAGGATCGCGTCGTACTCCCCCGCGGCCAGCTTGCGCAGCCGCGTCGGCACGTTCCCGCGCAGGTTACGAATGTCGAGCCCGCTATTTTGCCGGCGCGCCAGCGCAGTGCGCCGCAGGCTGGTCGTCCCGAGCACGCTGCCCGCCGGCAGGTCCGCGAGCGTCACATCTTTGTCCAGCGTCTCGCGCAGCTTCGGCCCGAGCACCAGCGCGTCACGCGGGTCCTCGCGCGGCGGCGTGCACACGATCGCCAGCCCCGGAGCCAGGTGTCCCGGCAGGTCCTTCATGCTGTGGACCGCGAGGTCGACCGCGCCGGACAGCAGGCGGTCCTCGATCTCGTTGACGAACAGCCCCTTGCCGCCGATCTGATTGAGCGGCCGATCGAGGATCCGGTCGCCCTCCGTGGAGATCAGCACCAGCTCGATCGCCAGCCCCTCGCCCCAGTGTCGGCGCAGCTCGTCGCGCACGTGGTGTGCCTGCCACAGCGCCAGCTCCGAGCCGCGCGTCCCTATCCTTAACAGCCTGTCCAATTGGACCTGTCCCGGAGTACCTGTCGTCAAGTGCATGTCCTTCAAGTCGTGGGGGCCGGCAGGCCCTCGGTCGCGGCGACCGGGGCCCCGTCGGCCTGGATCTCGAGCCCGAACAGCGCCTGCACGGCCGTTGCGAGGTCATGGACCTCGGGCCCCTCGCCCGGCGTCGCGCTCGCCGACTGCCGCAGCGCCGTCATTGGTTTGTGGAGCAGCTTCTGGGCGATGCCATTGGCGAGCGTCTCGATCGCCTTGACCTGCTCCGGCGTCAGCCCCTGCAATTTGCTTCGCATGCGCGCCAGCTCGCCGTCGACGACCTCGCGGCCCTGGCTCTGCAGCGCCTTGATCAACGGCCCGACGCCACGCGACCGCTGCCAGCGCACGAACTCGGACACCTCGTGGGCGACGAGCACCCCGGCGCGCTCCGCCTCGGCGCTGCGGCTACGCAGGTTGTCGTGCACGATCCCCTGCAGATCGTCGATGTTGTAGAGGAACACCTGCTCGAGGCGCGTCACCTCGGGGTCGACGTCCCGCGGCACCGCGATGTCGACGAGGAAGATCGGTGCTCCGCGCCGCGCCTTCATCACTCGCTTGAGCAGCTCGCGGTCGATCACCGGCAGCTGCGAGCCCGTGCTCGTCACCACGATGTCGGCGCGCTTCAACTCGAGCTCGAGCTGGTCCCACGCCGCGTACCGACCCTCGACCTCACGCGCCAGCGCCTCCCCGCGCGCCTCGCTGCGGTTCACGACCGTCAGCTCCGCCACGCCGGCCGCCTTGAGGTGCACGCCGGCCTGCTGCGCCATCTCGCCGGCGCCGACCAGCAGCGCCCCCGAGCCGCGCAGCTCGCCGAAAATGCTACGCGCCAGGTCGATCGCGACCGACGGCACGCTCGCCGCTCCGCGGGCGATGTCCGTCTCGCTACGCACCCGCTTCGCCGCGCGAAACGCCGACGACATGCAGCGGTCCAGCAGGCTGCCGACCGTCCCCTCGCGCTGCGCCAGGTCGAACGCGTCCTTGACCTGCCCGAGGATCTGCGGCTCACCGACGACCATGCTCTCGAGCGACGACGCCACGCGAAAGATGTGGCTCGCCGCCTCCTGCTCGCCGTGCACGAACGTGTGCGCCTGCAGGTCTGCCAGCGGGATCCCGCGCAGCTCCGCCAGCACGTGCAGCACTCGCTCGCCGCAGCGCGCCCAGCTGGGGCCCGCCGCGTACACCTCGACGCGATTACACGTCGACACCATCATCAGCTCGCCGAGCTCTGCCCGGGTGCGCAGCTGCTCGAGCACGCCGCGCAGCTCATCTGTCCCGAACGCCAGGCGCTCGCGGAGTTCAATCGGTGCGGTCTTATGGTTCAGCCCGACCGCCAGCAGGTCCGTCATGACCGCACCCCGTACCAGACGATGACCAGC
>JAYUXQ010000514.1:0-11054 GCA_043752905.1 Nannocystis sp.
CTCGCTCATGATGTGACCCCCGCGGCGCGTCCACTACCACAGCTCGTCGAAACGGTCGGTTCCGAGGAGCGGCAGAAACTTGGCGACCAGCCTCGGCAAGGGACCGTGGCCGCCGAGGACCGGCAGCCAACCGCCGTTCCCCGAGTGCCGCGCCCCCGCGGCCTGGTAGGTCGTACGGTCGTCGGGATTCGAGATGAACTTCAGGACAGGACCGGTGCTGGTTTTGCCCAGCGGTCGGAGGACGACGATGTTCCAGGCGTCCGTTGCGACCAGCCATGCGCGCAGGTGGGGATGACGTTCGAGCCCCGCCCGCACGAGCGCGACGTCGTCTGTCGCGGCGCTCGCCGCCTGCGGGTCGACCCGGGAGACGGTCACGACCCCGGTGACCGTGATGGGGGTGATGGGTGCCTCGATGGTCACCGGTCTCACATCATTTCAGCGGCGCCGGCGAACACCAGTTCGCTGACGTTACCGCGTGTCCGATACATCTTCGTCGTCCGAACGCCAGGGCTTGCGCGCGCGCACCGGCCGGAGCAGCGAGTGGGCGCCCAGGTTATCCCACGGGCACAGCCAGACCATCCGCTCGAAGATCGCCAAGGCACCGTCGAAATCACCGATGCGCCAGCGGCACAGGCCGTACCCGTGAAGCGCGCGCAGGTAAGGGCGATTGTCGATGAGACCCCACGGGATTACGCCGTCGAAGTCCTTGCCGAGTTGATGCTCTCCGAGACGCACAGCGACCTCGTAGTGGGCGACTGCGATCATCGGATGGTCATCGAACGCCAGGTTACCGAGATGAACATGGGCATCGATGCAGCGGAGGTCGCGGCCGACGAGCTTCATGAGGTGCAGCCAGGCACCAGCCTCGTCGCCACTCTCCCTGAGATCGACCGCCTCGAGGATCGGATCCTCGTCCACGTCGGCATCGGGCCCGAAGCCTGGAAGAACCTGCTGCATCTCGACGCTGCGGCGTGGGCCCCTCTTCCGGAGACGCTTCGCCCAATCCCGGCCGAGATTGTCCAGCCACTCCGCCTCGCCGGGATCCCAGACGCCTTCCTCCGTCGGCGCCCACCGGGCGAGGTCGAAGGCCTCGACCGCGGTGCGCCGATCGACGAGATCGCCCTTGACGCGGGTGCGGGTCGCCAGTTTCTCCTCGGACCGCACACGCACGGTAGCGATCTGACCGGGGACGAGCAGCGCCAGTCCGCGGCAACAGAGCGTGACGGGCTCTCGATCGCCGACCCGCCGGCAGCGTGCCGTGTCCTTGCCGATCGAGAGAATGAGCAACTCACTCACGGGCAAGTCGCGTGACGCAAGGATGTTCGGAGAGCTCGGTGAGGCAGGCACGCGTACAAACCCGGCACTGTCTATCAGGACGCTCGATTCCGCAAAAGGGTTTTTACCCACCACAGAGTGCGTCGGGGAGCCCAGCCGCGCTCGATGCCGCGCACAATTTTGTTGACTCGCGCCGGCTCCCCGCGCCGGAGTCGGCTCACCACCCAGGCCCGTGGCGCTCTCCCTCGTGATCGGGCAGTCGACCGGCCCGTTGCCCGACCCGCTCGGCTGACGCTGCACTCGCCCCGGGCCGACCGGCCCGGCTCTGCGGAGCGATGACGACCCCGACGGAGCGAATGAGGGCCGTGTGTCACGACGGGTGCGCGGCGAGCCACGCCTCGACCTCGGCCAGGCGCTCCGCGTCCTCGCCGAGCTCCTCGGCCGCGAGGGCCGCGAGCTCGCTAGCGCGGGTCGGCTCGCCGCGGTCGGACCACGCGCGGGCGAGCTCGAAGCGGGCCGCGCCTCGCTGCGCGCGCGCCTGGGCGTCGGCGAGCAGTTCGACGGCGCGGGTCAGCAGTTCGATCGCCTCGGCGATGTCGTCGGGTCGGCCGCGCTCGCGGCCCAGCGCGCCGAGGCGGGCCAGCGCGCGGCCGAGCTCCGGGTGCTGCTCGCCGCCGGAGGCCTCGAGGATGTCCCTGGCGCGGCGGTAGTCCTGCTCGGCGGCCGCGACGTCGCCGCGGGCCCGCTCGAGGTCGCCGAGGGCGAGCAGCGGCGCCGCGACGTCGACGTCGGCGCGCTCGCCCAGCAGCCTGCGCACGCGCTCGATCGTCTGCGCCGACGCCTCGAGGTCGCCCCGCGCGGCCTGTATCTCGGCGAGGCTGATGACGGTCGGGACCAGGCTCGCGTGCTCGGCCCCGACCGCGTCCGCGTCCTCGTACAGCGCGAGCGATCGCCTGGCGGTGTCGAGCGCGCTGTCGAGGTCGCCGAGCCGGCGGTACACGTTGATCAGGTCGTGGAAGATCGCTACCTGTGTCGGCCGGCCAAAGCCCGGCACACCCTCGTACAGGGTCGCGGCGCGGCTCAGGTACTGCGCCGCGTCCAGGAGGCGGCCGGTCTTCATGTACAGCCGGCCGAGCGCTTGCAGGGGGCGGCCGACGTGCTCGTCATCGGGGCCGAACACCTGGGTGTAGATCGCCAGCGCTCGGCGCAGCGCGGCCTCGGCCCCGGACGTGTCGCCGAGTTCATCCAGGCTTTGGCCGAGCTCGCATAGCACGCGGGCGAGCGCCGGGTGATCGGGGCCGAGAGCCGGCTCGAGGCTGGCGCGCGCGCGATGCAGCAGGTCGCGCGCACCGACGTAGTCGCCCTGCAAAGACATGAGGCCGGCGCGGTCGACGAGCGCGAGCGCCACCGTCGGATGCCCGGGCCCGTAGGCGGTCAGGCACGCCGCGTGGCAGCGCTCGAAGCCCACGTGCGCGGCCGCCCAGCGCATGCGAATCTTGTCGAGTCTGGCCGTTCTGCACTCAAGTTCGGCCGTCAGCGCGAGCCCCTCGGCACCGAGCCGCAGCAGCAGCGAGCGTGCGAGCCGGGCCCAGCGCTCGCCGTCGGCGAGGCGCAGCAGCACGCGCCCGGTGAGGTCGAGCAGCTCGAGCGCCGCCTTGGCCGCGAGCGCGTCGTGGCCGGCGTCGAGCGCGAGGAACAGGGCGTCCTCGAAGTAGGCGATGACCCTGGCGGTGTCGCGCTCGCCGAGTATAAAAGCGGCGCTGCCGGCATACAGGCGCGTCTCGGCCCGCAGCGGCCCCCAGCCGAGCGCGTCGGCCCGGGGGATCAGATCGGTCGCCAGGGCGAGCTGCTCGGCGTAGCGCCCGGCCGCCTTGAGCGCGCGCACGCGCCCCAGCTCGCGGCGCAGCAGCGTCGCCTCGGCGCGCGCCTGCTCGTCATGCGGCAGCGGGGGCCGCCGCGCGAGCACATCGACGTCGAGGCATAGCTCGACCGCCGGCAGCGAGGCCGCGACCTCGATCGCGCGCCGGGCCAGCGCGGCGTCGGCGTCGCGCAGGACTTCGACGGTCGCCGACAGCTCGAGGCGGCGCTCGTCGATGCAGACATCCGCGCGCTCGCCGACGGCGGGCTCCCAGGCGTGCTCGATACGGACGCGGCGGCAGACTTCGACCTGGCCTTTCGACCATGTAGCGACATAGTCGCTTAGCAGCGCGTCGGTGCGGTCGGCCGCGTGCGTGGCGAACGACAGGCCCGAAGCGCGCAGGGCGGCGCGGATGTCCGCGCGGCTGACGTCGTTCCACACCTCGTCGATTGCGGCGCCGCGGGCGTCGCATGCCGCGAGCTCGCGGGCGCGGCCGGCGAGCACGACTCCGAGGCCGGCCGCGAGCAGCAGCGCCAGCCCGAGGCCGACGAGCGCGCCGACCTGACGGCGGCGTCGGCGGGCGCCGGCGGACAGGGTCGCCAGCAGGGCGTCCATGCTGGGCCACCGGGCGTCAGGGGCGGCCGCGAGGCCGCGCTGCACCGCGCTGTGCAGCCATCCGGGCATCGAGCGATCCGACTCGCGGGGCCGTTGGGTCGCGATCGCGGCCGCGAGTTCCTGCGTTGAGGCGCCGGCGAACGGCCGCACCCCGTGGATCGCCTCCCACAGCGCGACGCAGAAGCTGTACTGATCGGAGCGCGCATCGGTGTCTCGCCCGGCGAGCTGCTCGGGTGACATGTACGCCGGCGTGCCGAGCACCGAGCCCGCGCGGGTGAGCGGGTCGTCGAAGCGCCCCGAGATCACGAGCTCCAGCTCGGTGATCGCGCGCGGGCCGGTCGGTTCGTGCCCGTCGGCGCGGGCGAGCCCGAAGTCGAGGACGCGGACGCGGCCGTCGTCGCCGACGATCACGTTGTCGGGCTTGAAGTGCCGGATGGCGCCAATTCTGGCGTCTGAGCTACTTCCGGCGGGGCTTTGCCTGGTTTGCCAAGCGTTTGCCACGGGGCTTGTCGGCGGTGTCGAGGATGTCAGCGGCTTCGCGCGAGACCGTACACTGCTGGAGGTGCAGGTACGCCTGGGTCGTCTGGAGCCGCGCGTGGCGGGCCATCGACTGCACGATGTAGGGGTTGGCGCCGAGCCGGGCGAGCCGGGTCAGACCAGTGTGTCGGAGCAGGTGCGGGCCGCTGCGGGCGACCTGGCCTCGCTGCTGGGTCGCGTTGAGCGCGTGACTGACGCTGTGGGGCGTGTGAGCGTCCCACTGCCAGCCCGTGTGTTGCGAGCACCGGTAGAGGACGAGCGGCCCCTCGGGCTCACCCGCCTGAAGCCGGCGCTTCTGGTGCTTCGTCAGCGCGCGCATCACTGCCTTGCTGACCGCGAGCGTCTTGATCTCGCCCTTCGGCGTCTGGCGCTCGCCCTTGTAGACGTTGTGGCGGATGATGATGGTCCCCGCCGCGAAGTCGACGTCCTCCCACTCGAGCGCGCAAATCTCCGACACGCGGAGGTTGCCGTCGAGGGCGAGCAGGCAGATCAGCACCGACTCCGAGCTGCGCCCAGCGGCCGCATCGTTGAGCTGAGCGATCTGATCGTCGGAGTAAACCCGCTTGGGTTCGGGCCGCGGGCTGGGCAGCTTCTCGACGTCGGGAAGTACGGCGAGCAACTTCCGCTTCTTGGCGAAGCGAAGCATCTTGGCGAGCTTCGAGAGCACGAGATTCGTCGTGTTGACGCCGATCCGCTTGCGGAGCTCGGCCCGGAAGGTCGAGATTCGATCCTCGTCGATGGCGGCCAGTGGCAGGTCCCCCAGCAGGGGCGCGATATGGTTGGTGTAGACGCTGTAGTATCCGTCCTGGGTCGCGCGCTTCTGCAATGCCACGTGCTCCGGCAAAAACCGGGACTCGTAGTAGGCCGCCAGGGTCATCCTGGGGGCGCGCGTATGGGTCTCCTTCGTAGGCGCTCCGTTGAGCCCCACGAGTTCGCGCAGGATCAGCGGGACCTGGCGTTCCCCCCATGTGCGGGCTTGCTTGTCATCAAGCCCGGGGGGCGCGACCAGGCGCCGACGGATCTCGTCGTTCTCGTTGCAGGGGTTCATGAAGCGAATGTCGACGTGGAAGCGGGTGGTGTCGTTGGCGTAGGGGCGGGTCTTGATCTTCATGGCCGGTCCAGCCGCCCGGCCGCATTCCCAGAGCCAGGTGATAACGGCTTCGCGCGTCCATGCAAGAGCTTTTCCGCTCCGAAACGGTGGGGGCACCTGGCGTCGCGCGACCCGATGGCGCAGCGCCTTCTCGCTGATACGCATGAATTTGGCCAGATCGCGCACGTTCAGCACTGGCGGCAGGTCGTCCTCGGAAGCGGCCCCAGAGAACGCCGCAGCCTTCTGCGCGGGAGCGATCTCCCCCTTGGCGCGAAGGGCCACAGATGGCCCGCTAGACGCATTCTCTATGACCTGTCCTCCAGGACAGGCAACCCGACGATTGTCGCGCGAGCTTCCCTTCACCATCCCCCACCCCCGCGTCCTCAGTGTAGCCAAGGATCGGGGGCGAAGGCGCATTCAGCCACTGGCACGTTCGCGCCGCGCGTTTGGTGGTGACAGCAAAACCGGGCGATCGGGAATACCCATCAAATGGAACAATGTGCGGATGCGGTCTGAGCCCAGTGAGCGCAGGCTGATCAGGCGCTCTGTTGTCAAGCTTTCCCGATATGCGCGCATGCTGATCAGGCGCCCTGCTGTCAAGCTTTTCCGATATGCGCGCATGCTGATCAGGCACCCTGCTGTCAAGCTTTTCTGATATGCGCGCATGCTGATCAATGGCACTGCTGTCAAGCCTTTCCGATACGCGCGCATGCTGATCAGGCGCCCTGCTGTCAAGCCTTTCCGATATGCGCGCATGCTGATCAATGGCACTGCTGTCAAGCGGGCGCGGCTGTTGTGGCGGCGCGGTGTCTGTTGCTCAGGCGCGAGCTGTTGCGCCGGGCCGAGTAGTGCCCGGCGCGGGCGTGTCCGATCCGTGTCCGATAAGCGGGGCGGCCAGGATCCTTGTCCGATCCGTGTGTCCAATAGACGAGGCGAACTGTTGCGCGGCGAACTGTTGCGCCGGGACAGGCGCCAGGCCGGTCGACTTGCCGAAGTCGGCGTCTGATCCGTGTCCGATAAACGGGCGGCCAGGGATCCTTGTCCGATCGGTGTCCAATAAACGAGCGAGCTGTTGCGCCAGGGCGGGCCGCGGTGTTGCTCAGCGCGCGAGCGGGCCGCGGTGTTGCTCGGCGCGCGAGCGGGCCCGCGGTGTGTTGCTCCGGGTGGTGTTGCTCGGCGCGCGCTGTTGCGTCGGGCGGGGCGGTGTTACTCGGGCCGCGGTGTTGCGCGACGGCGACCGCAACGGGTTGGCCGGCCGCGGCGGTGCTCCGGGAGCGCGCGGCATCGGCGGGCCGCGGCGTTGGTCCGCGAGCTGTTGCTCAGCGGGCTGTTGCTCGCGCCCGGCCGCGGCGGCGTTGCTCGCGCCCGGCCGTGGCGGTGGCGGGCCGCGGCGTTGCTCGGGTCCGCGAGGTCCGCGAGCTGTTGCTCGGCACGCGGGCTGTTGCTCGCGCCCGGCCGCGCGGCAGCGCAACCTCCGACCGCCGATGATATCTATTCGAGCGTGAGGCGCACGCGCACGCGCCCCGCGGTGTCGGAGACCGGATACTCCAGCCGCTCCAGGACGGCGCGCGCGCAGTCGTGCCACGACACGGCGCCGCTGGGTGCATGCCTGTTGAGCTTCGCCACGGACCCGCGGCCGCGCGCGATGTCCAGCTCGGCGATGATGATGCCTGGGATGTTGGTGCAGTCTCGGAACGCGACCAGCTCGCGCTCCGCCACGGCCGTGGCCTCTTCGCTCGTCGTCGCCCCGCGCGGGAGTGCGGGCGGTGGCGCAAAGCCTCGTCGCCTTGGCCCGCGCGTGGCCTGAGCGGCAGGCGTCGCGCCGGACGTCCGGGGTGAATCGCCGTGCCGCTCGGCGACGTCGCCCGCCTCTTGCGGCGCAGCCTCGCACATGAGCGCGACGGCCGGCTCGTTCGAGCTGGCGATCATCGCTGGCGCGGATGCCTGCGCGCTCGGGGTAGCCGTCGTCAGCTCGATCTGTCGATCGCTACCGGGTGGCCGCGCCGCGGGCTCGTCGATGGTGCGGTCAGACGGCGTCGCCGACACGGTCGCGCGCCCCACCACGAGACCCGCGCCCGCCGCGAGCGCCAGCGCCAGGACAGCGACGGCGGCGCGCCTTGACGACCTCTCCGGCGCGCGCACGGCGACGAGCGGCGCGACGGCGTGCCCGGCGTCCGACGCGATGGCGGCGGATCCCACAGTCATGGTCGCGGCGATCCCTGGCCCGTCCTCTACAGGCAGCGGAGGCGCCACTGCAGGCGCCACCGCAGGCGCCACCGCAGGCGGCCCCGCGGGCGGCCCCGCGGCTGGCGCGTTGCCGTCGTCGGCTTCGGCCTCAGCGAGGTCTGCCGCAAGCTCGGCCTGCTCGTCCTCGAGGGTCATCTGCACCATGCGCAGCTCAGGCCGCTGGTCGGCGACAGGGCTCAACATGCCAAGGAGCAGACGCTCGAGACCGCGTGGACACGCGGGGCACAGCTTGCGGGGCGGCGTGGGCTCGCCGCCCGCCACAGGAAATGGCCGCTTGCCCGTCAGCAGGCGGTACAGCAGGAGGCCGAGCGCGTACACGTCGCTGGCAACGGAGAATGCCGCGCCCGCACGGACCTCCGGCGAGGCGTAGTCCATGTTCTGCAAGGGCTTCTCTTGCTTCGGCTCCGTTCGCTCCTCGGGCGGTGTGGCCCAGCGTTCGGTCAGGCCCGCGTAAAATTCGGGGGACACCTGCGCCTGGTCGAAGTCGAAGATCCAGGCGCTCACCGTCTCGCCGCGGGCGATCAGCACGTTGCCCGGGTGCAGGTCGCGGTACACGACCCCGGCGGCATTCACTGCTGCAAGTGCCCCAGCGAGCTGTAGGCCGACTGCCATCACTTCGTCGGGGCGCAGGTGGTTGTCCGGGCGAACAAGGACCGTCGCGGGCGAGCCGGGGCACAGCTCCGTGACCGCGAAGGACTGCCGTTCGTGGGTACCGAAGTGCAAGATCCGCGGGATGTTCGGGTGGCGCAGCGCGGACAACACCTTGGCGGCGCGACGGAAGCGGATCGCATCGTCTTCGCTCGGCTGCGCTTCGCGCAGGATCTTGACAGCGACCTCGCGTGACAGACAGCGATCGGACGCGCGGAAGACGACCGCGCTCGCGCCGACCCCGAGGACCTCGAGCCGGTCGTAGCTGCCGCCGAACAGGTGCCGCGAGCCCGGCGGGTGCGCGGCGAGGATCGCCTCGAGGCCGCGTCGCAGGTGGTCCGCGGAGGGCAAGCGTTCGTCCACGTCCTGCGCCAGCGCGGCCTTGAGCAGTCTCGAGAGCTCGTCGGGCGCGTCGCTCCCGGGGCACACTTCGCGGATCGGCCGGGCGTTGGTCGCTTGCGGTAGGAGCTGCGTGCAGAGCTGGTAGAGGGTCACGCCCAGCGCGAAGACGTCCAGGCGGGGCTCGGCGGGGCAGTACCCGGCCTCGGGCGGCAGGTAGGCCGGCGTGCCGATCGGGTGGCCGAGCTGGGTCTGATGACGTGCCGGCGGGTCCGGGGTGAAGCGCGCGTCCTGGGCGTCCTGGAACGGTGCGCCAACGCGGGCGACGCCCAGATCGATCAGCTTCGCGATCTCGCGGCCATCTTCCGTCGTCAGCATGATGTTGTCGGGCTTGAGGTCGCGGTGGACGATCCCCGCCACATGCAGCGCATGCACGGCGCCCGCGATCTGGCTCCCGAACGTCGCCACGTCGCGCCACGGCATGGGCCCGCGCGCGAGGCGTGCGGACAGCGTCTCGCCTTCGAGGTACTCGAGCGCCATGAAGGGTTGGCCGTCGGGCGTGTCGCCGACCGCGACCGCACGCACGATGCTCGGGTGCTTGAGGTTGCTCAGGACCACGCCCTCGACGACGAAGCGGCGGCGAGCCTCGGGGCTCCGCGACCGCAGGATCTTGATCGCCACGGGGGCCTTGCGCGCCTGGTCCTTCGCCAAGAAAACGTCCGCCATGCCGCCCTTGGCCAGCCGGCGGATGATTTGGTGATGGCCGCCGATCATCTCGCCGACCATGTCGGCGCC
The DNA here is from genome assembly GCA_043752905.1 of Nannocystis sp. GTDB lineage: Bacteria > Myxococcota_A > Polyangia > Nannocystales > Nannocystaceae > Nannocystis. Next base: position 9,405 of record JAYUXQ010000514.1, read on the forward strand.
TGCTTCCTTGTGAACCGGCCAGCCGTTGAGAGGGGTGTCCATGACATCAGCCTGCCGCCGGTCGCCACCGGAACACAAGGGGTACCGTGGGGCATGGCAGGGGACGGGCGTGGTACACCTGGACCATGCACGCCGGCACCGCACTGCTCTCCGTGTTCCTGGCGGGACCTGCTCTCGCTGCGCCTCCGGTCGCCGTGGCCCCCGGGGGAGCTACGGACAACGCCGCGATCATGGCGAGGATCAACGCGGCCGACCCGTCGCTCACGCAGTCGCCGACGTCAGTCGACGAGCTTGTCGAGGTCGCGGAGCTGGCCGAGCGCAAGCTCGTCGCCGCGAACGGCCCGGACGACGTCGGCGAGCTGCTCACCCACGTCGGGACCGCTCGCGAGATCGCCTACGAGCGGACGGAAGCGGCAGACCACCTTTGTAAGCTGCTCGCCGCGGCCGGGGGCGTGCTGGCGCGTGCCGGCCTGCCGGCGGACCTGCGCGCGGAGGCGGCCGCGTTCACGGACGTCGCGGGCGCGACGCTGGCGGAGCGGCACACGGGCCACACCTGCATGCCCGCGAGTCGCCCGCCGGCGTCGACCGTGATCCCGACGCCGAGCGTCGCGCCGCATCCGGTACGCTCGCCCGCCGAGCGTGCGCACCGACCGAAGGTCGCGCGCATCACCGTCGCAGGCGGCGTGCTGCTCGGCACCGCGACGGCGCTGACGTTCGGTCTCGTCGGCGTGCGCGTTCATCGGGGGCGAGCCGGCGACGAGCTTGCTGGCATCCGGGACGAGGTCGAGGCGGCCGGCGGCAAGACCATCGCGCAGGGCGAGCGCATCGCCGAGCTGAAGGCGATCGACACGTGGACCCGCGGCGCGACGCTCGGCCTCGCGGTGTCCGCCGCCGTGCTGGCGGCGGTGGGCGTCGGCCTGGTCGGCGTCGGCGCGCGGCGCCACCGGATCGAGCGGGCCCGGTTCGCGCCATACGGTGGTCCCCAGGGCGCCGGGATCGTCCTGCTGGGGCGCTTCTAAGGGCCCCCGCGGATTACCGCCGCTGATATCAGCGCAGCGGACATGTCCGTGGAGTCGACGACAGCGGGGCCGGCGAACCGACTTCGGCGTCGACACCATCGTCGGCATCGTCACCCGCAACCCGATCGCCTCCGCCGTCGACGGCGACCGAGGAGTTGCCGTATCGGGCTCTGTTTGGCCCCGTCGCGCTCTCGAAGCTCTCGCGCATCAGCTCGCGCGTCGAGTAACAGGCGGCAGCGCGGCGGACATGTTCGTCGGCCTCGATCTCCGCGGCGGCCCCGCGGTGATGCTCGACCTCGGCAGCGCGGCGGACATGTTCGTCGGCCTCGATCCCCACGGCCACCCCGCCGTGGCGCGCGACTTCGGCAGCGCGGCGGACATGTTCGTCGGCCTCGATCCCCACGGTGGCCCCGCGGTGTCGCTCGACCTCAGCAGCGCGGCGGACATCTTCGTCGGCCTCGATCCCCGTGGTGACGCTCGACCTCGGCAGCGTGGCGTACATGTTCGTCAACCGCAGCAACGCGGTGACGCTCGACCTCAGCAACGCGGCGGACCGCGGTGACGCTCGACCGGGCAGCGCGGCGGACATGTTCGGGCGCCCCGCGGTGGCGCGCGCGCGGCGGACATGTTC
>JAYUXQ010000515.1:0-1738 GCA_043752905.1 Nannocystis sp.
CGTCGACGCCGCGAACATGCTGCCCTCGAGCAGCACGTCGTCGAGGCGGCGGCTCAGCTCGACGAAGTTCTGGTGCAGGAATAATCGGTGATAGCTGCCGAGCCGCCCACCCGCCGCCTCGGGCATCGCCTGCGCGAGCGCGGCCAGCTCGCGCCGCGCCGCGTCCGGCAACGAGTCGTCGGCGTCGCGGAAGTCCCAGCGCATCACCATCGTCGCGCCCCAGGCCTCGAGCCAGCCGCCGTAGCGCTGGCCGAGGCGGTCCGACACGTGCGCGTCGAGGTTGGCGAACAGCCGCGACGTCAATTGCCCGTGCGCGTCGCCCAGCTCCTCCGGCGAGCCCTCGACCGTCAGCAGCCACAGGGCCCGCTCGCGCGTCAGGCTCGAGCGCCCGTAGGTGACGCGCCGCCCGCTGCGGTCGACCTCCGGGGTGAGCACCGGCGCGCTGACCTCGGGCGCCGAGAGATCCGTGTAGGTGAGGTAGCCCGTGTACAGGATCGCCGTCAGCACCGACAGCGTCAGCACCAGCGCCAGCACGGCGCGCAGCAGACTGAGCAGGCTACGGCCCTCGGGGGGGCCTCCAGGAGCGAATCGCGCCATCGGGTCCCAGCCGTTATACTCCCTCGCCCGCGATGACACGACCGTCCCGACCGACCGCCCTCCTCGCCACCTTCTTCTTCATGTCGCTCGCGTGTGGCCCGGAAAAGCCACCCGCACCGGATCGGCCTGCCACCTCCGCATCGCCCGCAGGAGCCCCCGCAGAGGCCGTCGCCGGATCCGCCGACGCGCCGGTGCTCGCCGCCGAGGCCACCGACGCGGTCCTCACCTTCGCCGGCGAGCGCGGCGCCTTCAAGGACACCAACAAGCCCGCCGAGGTCCCCGAGGACGCCCGTGGGCTCGTCCGCGTGACCTTGCTTGCGGGCCCCGAGCCCCCGCCGGGCCGCGTCTGGGCCGCCAACCTCCGCACGCCCGAGCCGGGCGGCGGCTGGAAGCTGACCACCGTCGAGCGCGCGTTGTTCGAGGAGCTCGCGCTCGGACAGGGCCGCGCCAGCGCCGTCGACAAGATCCGCGAGCTGCCCCCTGGCCTCGAGGCGCCACCCGTCGCCCCGGCAGGCGCCGACGTCATCGTCTACAAGACCGACTGGTGCGGCGTATGCAAGCAGTTGACGGCTTACCTCGACCGCAAGGGCGTCAAGTACGTCGCGCTGGACATCGAGAAGGACCCCGTCGCCGCCACCGAGCTGCGCGCCAAGTCCGAGAAGAAGGGCCTCAAGACCGGCAGCGTCCCCGTCATCGACGTCCGTGGTGAGCTCATGGTCGGCTTCGATCGCGCCCGCCTCGAGTCCCTGTTGTAGTGCGTTGCGCGCGGACGCGCGCGGGGATAGCGTGGAGCCATGGCCCCTCGCATCCCCGTCGGTCTCCTGATGTCGCTCGCGGCTCTGGCCACCCTGGCCGCCCCGACCGCCCGCGCCGGGAACCTGGCCGGCCCGTGGGCCCACGTCGAGCCCGACGGTCACGACTCGCACGAGCGCCCGCCTGGCTGGGACAGCTTCGCGGTGCCCGAGCCGCCGCCGTTCTGGATCGCGCCCGAGTACCCGCTCGCCGCCGCCTTCGTGCCCGCCAACCCCGGCAACTACACGGCCGACGGCATCGAGAGCTACGACTACGTGGTCGTGCACACCCAGCAGGGCAGCTACGACGGTACGATCTCGTGGTTTCAGAACCCGGCGGCCGTCGTCTC
>JAYUXQ010000516.1:0-1738 GCA_043752905.1 Nannocystis sp.
GGCAGGCGCAGGCGTGAGTCGGCGCGCCAGTCCCAGCGGCCCGGCAAGGCCTCGAACAGGCCGCGGCGCAGCAGCGTCTGGGCGGAGGCCGGCTGCATGTGCGTGGCCGCGGCGAGCCGACGGCCGACGACCTCGGGGTCGGGGTAGCCGGGGCGCTCGTGGGTGCGGCGGGTCGCGGCGAGCTCGGCGGCGAGGGACTCGCGCAGACGCTCGGGGGCGCTCTCGTCGGGGTCGCTGAGCGGGCCGAGGCCCTCCAGCAAGGCGAGGCGATGGACGCGGTCGGGCCAGGTGCCGGCGAGCAGCGCGGCCACGCCGGCGCCGAGGGAGTGGCCGAGCAGCGAGAACTTTTGCCAGCCGAGAGCGTCGGCGACGGCGGCGACGTCCGCGACATAGTCGATGAAGTGATAGGGGGCGCCGGCGCGACGCTGCGAGAGGCCGTGGCCGGCGAGGTCGAGGGCGACGACGCGGCAGCCGGACAGCAGGGGTGCGAGGCCGTCGAAGCTGGCGGCGTTGTCGAGCCAGCCGTGCATGGCGAGTACGGGCATGCCGTCGTCGGGGCCGTGGATGCGGGCGGCCAGCGACAGGCCGGAGATCTCGATCGTGCGCTCGACGACGGGCATGGGCCCGGTTTTGGCCCAAGTCGCGGGAGGACGCAATCCGGGGGGCGCCTCATGCGTACGAAGATGCGCGCTCGTGGGGCCTGGGCAGACGGGCCGCGCTCACGCATGCTCGCCCCGCACGTGAGCTGACCTTGACCCCGGCGAACGAAACGATCTGGATCGGCTACACGACGCTGTACCGCGAGGGCGGCACGAAGTTCGAGCGCGCCGCGCTCACGCTCGCCGCCGAGAAGCGAGCGGCGTCCCCGGGGACCCCCGTGCGCTGCGAGCGGGTCGAGTCGAAGGCGGAGTTCCTGACGGCGATGCAGCGCCTCGAGCGCGAGGGCCTGGTCCTGCGAGAGCTGCACCTGGTGGTCCACGCCGGCATGTATGGGCCGATGTTCGGCAGCGTGGCGTGGCCAGAGCAGTTTAGCCCGCACGAGTGGCGCACGATGAAGCTGCCCTTTGGGCCAGGTGCAGAGGCATACTTCCACGCGTGCCGGTCGGCCCGGTGGTTCGCGCCGTTCTTCGCGCGCACCTTTGGGGTCCCGGCGTACGGCTATCACTGGTACACGACGGTGTCGTCGGCCCCGGACCGGTTCCGCTGGGACGGGCTCGTGGGCCCCGAGGCGCCGCTGTACATCTTCGGGATGCCGGGCAAGAAGTCGCACGGGGTGCCCGGCACCGTGCGCAAGTACCTCGGGCTGGTCGCACCGGAGCGCCTGCGTCGCTTTGAGCCGGCTCCTCTCGCGGGCGACCCGAGCTACGACGCCGTCGCGGCGCAATACGACCGGGTGTTCGCGGACATCCGGGTGCGCAGCGACGAGTGGCGCTGGCTCGACGCCAGGATCCCCGCGGGCGCGCGCGTGCTCGACGTCGGCTGTGGCAACGGGGCATTGTTGAAATTGCTGGCGCCGTGCATCACCAGCGGGGTCGGGGTCGATGCGTCGCGCGGGATGATCGAGCGGGCCCGGGCACGTACTTCGGGCGAGCCGAACCTGCGCTTCGAGGTGATCGACGGCCCTGCCCTGCCCTTGGCGGACGGGAGCGTCGACGTCGTGGTCTCGCTGCTGTCGTTTCGCTACCTCGACTGGGACCCGATCATGCGAGAGTTCGCCCGCGTGCTCGCGCCCGGCGGT
>JAYUXQ010000517.1:0-1736 GCA_043752905.1 Nannocystis sp.
GGGTTCCGGGCGTCGATCTACAACGCGTTCCCCGAGGCCGGCGTCGACGCGCTCTGCGAGTTCATCGCCGAGTTCGAACGTCGCCTGTGAGCGCCATGACGGGTGACGGGCAAGACGCGCCCGGCTGGGCGGCGATCGACGACGCGCTGGCGCGGCTGTACCCGGGCCAGGTGCCGCACCAGTTCGCCAGCCAGCGCGCCTACGAGCCCGACGCCGACAGCCCGCTGCCCGCGATCGCGGTGTACGAGGCGCGCAGGCCCGACAGCTGGCACTTCGTCACGTATGGCCTCAGCGAGCTGTTCGACAAGAGCTCGGCCGACCCGGATGTCTCGGGCTTCGGCTTCGAGCTGACGATGCGGGTCCCCCGTGGGCCCGAGGAGAGAGTGCCGCCGACGTGGCCGCTGCTGGCGCTGCAGGGGCTCGGGCGTTATGTGCTGGCGACCGGGCAGGGGCTCGACACGGGGCACTGCGCGGACCTCGGGGGGTCGATCGCGCCGGGCATCGAGAGCGCGCTGACCTGCCTGGCCTGCGTGCCGGATCCGCTGCTGCGCAAGATCTACACGCCGTTCGGGTCGGTGCTGTTTTTACAGGTGGTCGGCGTGACACAGGACGAGCTCGAGGCGATGCAGCGCCTCGACCACGAGGGGGTGGTGCACCTGCTCGGCGAGCTCGACTTTCACGGAATAAGCGACCCGGCCCGCGGTTCGTACTTCGCGGACCCCCGCAAGGCGCCGGTGCTCCGCCGCTACCAGCTCGGGGTGCTCCTTGATCGCTGAGAGCAGGGAGCCCATGAAACGCGGCGGCTGGTTCGTGATCGTCGGCGTCGTCGCGGCGCTGCTGTGGTGGCTGTCCTCGCGGACAGGTGAGGTCGGGCTGGGCGAGGCGGGGGGCGTCGCGTCGCCGCCGAGGGTGACGGTGGGTGAGCGGGTCGGGACGCCGCAGGCGCTGCGTGTGGCGCAGCGGGCGAGCATGGCCGGACACGTGCGCGACGAGCAGGGGCGGGGGGTCCCGGGGGCGAGCGTGTGTGCGAGCGGGTTCTCGCGGGTGCTCGATCGCCGCGACGCGGAGGATCTGCGCTGCGTGCAGAGCGAGGCGGACGGCGGGTATCGCATCGACGGGCTGTGGCCGGTGGCGTACTTCGTCCGCGCCAGCGCGCCGCGCTTCGTGCCTGGACAGCATCGCCGCGGGGCGAGGACGCGGACGCTGGTCACGCTGCGGGCCGGGCAGGAGGCGCGGGACATCGATGTCGTGTTGCGCTCCGGTGGCGTCGAGCTGCGGGGGGTCGTGCACGACCTCAGCGGCGGGGTGCTCGAGGGGGCGCAGGTCAGCGCGGGCGATGCCGACGCGCGCTCGGGGCCCGAAGGGACATTTTCGATGTGGGTCGCGCCTGGCCAGGTGTACGTGACGGGGCGGGCTGCTGGCTACGCGGAGGGTTCGCAGCCGGGCGTGGCGCCGGGGCAGTGGTTCGAGCTGCGATTGACGCCGGAGTCGGTGCTCGTCGGTCGAGTGGTGCGGGCCGGCGATCGGGCGCCGTTGGCGGGTGCGTCGGTGTATGCGCAGGCGAGCGACGCGTGGAACCGGGTCGGGCCGGCGATCTCGGACGACGCCGGCAACTTTCGCATCGAGGGCCTGCTGCCGGGCACCTACAAGCTCGAGGCGATGCACGATGAAGCGTACGGGATGGCGGCCGAGAGCGCGGTGCTCGGGCTCGGTGAGACGTCGGAGGCGATCGAGAT
>JAYUXQ010000518.1:0-1735 GCA_043752905.1 Nannocystis sp.
TAAAGCAGCGTCTGCGGATCGACGTCGAGGACCGCGAGCGTCTTGAAGTCGCCGCTACCGTCGAAACCGAGCTGCGGGCGCAGCTGCTTGAGCAACCACCGCAAAGGCGGCCGCGAGGTCGCCCGGATCAGCAGCTGCCAGCGGATCTTCTTGTTGACTCGCTCGATCGGCGACGGCACCGGACCGAGCAAGGCCAGCGGCGCGCGCCCGTCGAAGCCGGCCGGCAGCGACGCCTGCTTGTGCGCCGCGCCCTCGACCCCCGCGCGCACGAAGGCCCCGAGCGCCTCGGCCCGCCGCCGCACCGCCGTCTCGTCGGGCCCGGAGATCCGCAACAACGCAAGAAATCCGAACGGCGGGTTGCCCAGCGCCTGGCGCTGCGCCAGCTCCCACGCCGCGAAGCCGGCGAAGTCGTGCTCCGCCGCGAACGCGATCGCGGGATGATGGATCGCCCAGGCCTGGACCAGCACGCGGCCGGCCCTGTCCCCACGACCCGCGCGCCCGCTGACCTGCGTGAGCAGCTGAAAGGTCCGCTCCGCCGCGCGCAGGTCCGGCATGCCGAGCCCGTGATCGGCCTGTAAAATGCCGACCAGCGTCACGCCCGGGAAGTCGTGCCCTTTCGACAACATCTGCGTGCCGACCAGGATATCGGCCTCACGGTTACGAAATTTCCCCAGCGTCTCGATCAGCCCCTTGCCGCGGCTGGTGTCGCGGTCGAGCCGCAACACACGCGCGCGAGGGATCTCCTTGGTCACCGCGAGCTCGACCCGCTCGGTGCCCGCGCTGCCATGCAGCAGCTCGCCCTGACCACACGCCCGGCAGTGCTCCGGCGGCGCCTCGATGTGCCCGCACAGGTGACACATCAGGCGGTTGCGCTGCAAGTGATACGTCATCGACGGCGCGCTGCAGTCCGGACACGAGTGCAGCGACCCACAGACGCTGCACACCAGCGTCGTCGCAAAGCCGCGACGATTTAAAAATAGGATCGCCTGCTCGCCCGCCAGCACCGTCTCCGTCAGCGCCTGGCGCATGCGCGCCGTCAGCAGCGTGTCGGGGTCCGGGCGGTGCACCGCGAGCGGCACCAGCTCGACCTTGGGCAGCGGCCGCGGCGTCGGCCGGGTGTCGAGTCGCAACCACCGATAGCGGCCCGCACGCGCCTGCTCGTAGGTCTCGAGCGCTGGCGTCGCGCTGCCGAGCACCGCGAGCGCCTTCTCGTCGCGCGCACGCACCAGCGCGACGTCGCGGGCGTTGTAGCGGACGCCCTCCTCCTGCTTGAACGACGAGTCGTGCTCCTCGTCGACGACGATGACCTTGAGGTTGGGCACCGGCGCGAACACGGCCGAGCGCGCGCCGATGACGATCGGCCGCAGGCCCATGCGGATCTGCTGCCACGCGTCGAGGCGCTGGCGCGGCGTCAAACCACTGTGCAACACCGCGACCGTGTCGCCGAAGCGGGCCCGAAAGCGGTCCGAGAGCTGCGGCGTCAGTGCGATCTCCGGCACCAGCACGATCGCCCCGCCGCCGCGCGCCCGCGCCTCGGCGATCAATTGCAAGTACACCTCTGTCTTGCCCGAACCGGTGACGCCGTGCAGCAGCGACACCGCGAAGGCCCCCGCGTCCATGTCGGCGATCAACGCCGCGAGCGAGCGCCGCTGGTCCTCCGTCGGCGCTTGCGGCGTCGAGCTCTCCGGCGCACCCGCAGCGAACGGGTCGAGCGCCCTCAGCCGCTCCTCCGCGA
>JAYUXQ010000519.1:0-4523 GCA_043752905.1 Nannocystis sp.
CTGACCGGTTGTCGGTGTCGCTACCTCGCGGCTGCGACCCGACGGGGTGTCGATTCAAAGATCGACGTACCCACAAGCGTCATTTGGTTTCCCTCTTCCACTATCCAGTTTTCAGGGAGCATCTGCTCGTCTCGCTCGGGCCCCGGAGGGCCGTCACTCCTGCGCGGCCGGGGCCGTCGCGGGGTGGGAGACTTATTCCCGCTCGCCTTTCTCGTCAAGTTTTATTTGACGAGATTTTTTGTCAGCGTCGCAGGATTTTCAAGACGTGGTCCTGTCATCCATCTTCACAACGGACGTTGGTCCGGACATGAAGATTGCAATGCTGCCGGTCGGGTGTCCGGGGTTCTTCTCGGTTGGCGCCTGAGCGCTGTCCTTCGAAGTTCTTCCGGCGGCCGGTTGGCTCTCAGCGGGAGGCGGGTTCTACTTCGAACCTCGTTCCCCGTCAAGTGCCTTGAGCGGGATTTTTTCCTCTTCGTCGGCGGAGGGCGGGAGCCCTCCGGAACGCCGAAGTGGAGCGAGAGGATTAGTCCCATCGCTTCCGCGCGTCAAGATCATTAATCGGGATAACCCCGGTGCCGAACCTGCGAGCGAGCTCACAGGTCCGCGAGGGAGCAGACTCTGGGGTCCCGAAATGCCGGTGCTATCGCTACGGGGCCTTGGAGCCGGTTCTATCAGCAGAGGCCGGCGTATCGCAGCGTATGCGCGTGGCCCTGGCCCGCACCCGCCGCGGCCTCTTATTGATGGTCGCGGCCACCGCCGCCTTCGTCGGCATGAGCATCTGCGTGAAGACGCTACGCGAAGCCGGATTCGGGACGGCGGAGGTGATCTTCTTTCGCACCGCCCCGGGCTTGCTGTGGCTGTGGTTCGAGCTGCGGGTCCGAAGAAACATGAGCCTGCGGCCGCACCGGCGAGATCTCGTCTACCTGCGCTCCATCTATGGCATCGGCGCGATGGCCACCAGCTTCCACGCGGTCCAGCAGCTGACCCTCGTGCAACACAACGTGCTCTCGCTGCTGCAGCCGGTGTTCATCGCCCTGCTCGCGCCCCTGCTGCTGCGAGAACGCATGCACGCGTTCGTGTTCGTGGCGCTCGCCCTGGCCGCCGGCGGCGCCCTCATGGTCCTCGCGCCCGACAGCGCGGCGCTCGCGGCGGTGCCGCTGATCCCCGCGTGCCTCGGTATCGCCTCGGCCCTGCTGTCCGCCCTGGCCCACATGACCATTCGCAAGACCGCTGCGACCGAGGCGCCCGAGGTCGTCGTGTTCCACTTCGCCGTCCACGCGAGCCTGTTCGGACTGCTGTGGAGCCTGGCCAACGGCGAGATCTCGCGGCTGTTCGACCGCGTCGGCTCCGCGACCCTGGTCCCGCTCGCCGGCCTCGCGCTGCTCGGCATCCTCGGGCAGATCGCCATGACCCGCGCCTATGGCCACGCGCCCGCGACGCTGGTGGCGATCGTCGCGTACATCGGCATCCCGATGAGCCTCGTCGCAGATCTCCTGCTGTGGGGCGCGCCCGCCAGCCTGCTGGCGATCATGGGCGCGTCACTGATGGTCGCCGCGGGCTTCCTGCTGACGCGCAGCCCGCCGCCGCGGCCACCCGCACGACCGCTGCCTCAGCCCGGCCAGCCGTAGAAGATCCCGACCATCTCGCGGCGCACGTCCTCGAGGGCGGCCTGGTTCTCCGGCGCGGACGGGTCGAGCCCCTTGGGAAAGAAGTCCGAGGGGTTGAGCTTCGTGCGCATCATCTTGGTCTGCCAGATGTTCTCCGACTGCAGGACCATGTCCTCACAGTGGTAGTCGCGCACGATCTCGGGGTCGATGAAGTCCTGGATCGACTTCACCGTGTGGTCCATGTACACGCGCCGGCCCTGGGCGTCGCGCGTGAAGCCGCGGACCACGTAGTCGATGATGACGACGTCGTTCTCGAAGCTGTGGAACATGTAGTCGAGCGCGCGCAGCGGGACGATCGTGCCGCAGGTCGCGATGTCGATGTCGACCCGGAAGCTGCAGATCCCCTTCGGGTCGGTCCAGTCCGGATAGGTGTGCGCGCACAGGTGGCTCTTGGTCAGGTGCGCGCCGACGCTGGCGTGGCCGCTCGCCGGGCCTGCACCGGCAGCAACGCCGCTGGTCGGATGCCCGCCGTTTTGCGTGTGCCCGAGGTCGCTCATCAACACCAGCGAGCTCGCGCCCATGGGCTCGTAGTCCTGCGCCGAGACCGACAACACGTCCGCATCGATGATCCTGGCGATTTCGCGCAAGATGTCGGTGATCCGGCTCGCGCTGAACTGCTCGTCGATGTCCTCCACGTAGCGCTGGCGCTCCTCCTCGCTGCGCGCGACGTAAAAGTCGTAGAGGTTGAAGCTGACGACCTTGGTCAGGTTGTTGAACCCTTGCAAGGAGATACGGTCGCGCCCGAACATGGGCCGGGACGATGGCCGCGGACCCCTCGACAGTCAAGCCGCGCGAACGGTGTTCGGCCTGGCTTGCGCCCGGACCCACCCGACCGCGGCGGATCACCCACGAGCCGGTGACGAACCGGTCAATGGCCTCCTGGAGCCGTCCCGGTGGCTCCAACGCCCGAATAGGGGCCACTGGATGCGGTCGCCAGGCCTCGCGCCGCATTGCTTTTGCGCTTGCGCCCCTGGCGGGCCGTCCCCGACACTCCACTCCCTATGCTTGGGTTCTCCACGGCCGCATCTTTTGCGTTCGCCGCGCTGGCCGACGACCGCATCCCCAACGAGGAGGCGATCGCCCTCTCGCCAACGATCGGCTGGCTTCTGCTGGGCTGCGCCATCTGTGTCTACCTGATGTTCGCGCTGCAAAACGAGCGCTGGCGCCGCTTCTGGCTGACCGCCGAGGACCCGCGACCGATCGCGCTGTTTCGCATCGTCTTCGCCTTCCTCTGCATCTGCAACATCAACGACCTCTGGGAGTACTTCGAGTTCCTGTTCACCGATGAGGGCATCTTCCTCAGCGACGCCGCCCGCCAGCTGGTCGCCGCCGGTCAGTTCAAGGGCTTCGGCGACGGCCTCGGCGACGACCCCTACGGCTTCTTCGACGCCTCCGCCTGGCTGGAATTCCTCAAGGGCCAGAAGTACTCGCTGCTGTACTTCTACGACACACCCCGCGCCATGTGGATCCAGATGCTCGCGTTCTACGCGGTCACCGTGGCGTTCATGGTCGGCTACAAGTCGCGCGTCACCGGGTTCCTGAGCTTCATGCTCATGAACAGCTTCTTCCTGCGCAATCACCTGTTCTGGGAGGGCACGGAGCTGGTCTATCGCGTGTTCTTCTTCTACCTGCTGCTCGCCCGCAGCGGCCACGCCTACTCCGTCGACAACTGGCTGCGCACGCGAAGGCTGCGCAAAGAGGGCCGCCTCAGCGAGCGCGACGGCCCCGGCGGCGGCGCTGGCGTGGCCCCCGGCCCCGAGCACCCGTACGGCCTCGCGGCCGTCTACCGCCTGATCCCCGCGTGGCCGCGCTGGCTGATGGTGTGCAACCTCGGAGTGCTCTACTGCTACACCGGCACGGTCAAGAACGGCGCCGTGTGGGCCAAGGGCGACGCGGTGTACTACGCGCTCAACATGGACCACTTCTTTCGGTTCTACCCGCAAGAGATGTCCTCGATCTTCGGCCTCAATCTCTTCCGCCTCGCCACCTGGATCACCCACTGGTGGGAGGCCCTGTTCCCGATGATGATCGTCGGCCTGATCACCCGCTGGGCCCTGCGCGAGCAGCTCGCACCGCTGCACGGCTGGCGCCTGTGGGCCGTGCGCGCCTGCTGGCTCGGCCTCGCCCTGATGGCGATGGTCGTCGTCCTGGTCGCGTTCCCCGTCCACTACGTCCAGACCCCGGGCGCGTGGAGCCTCGAGCGCATGCAGGTGTTCTTCGCGGTCAGCTGGATCGCGCTCATGGCCGCGATCGGCGGCCTGTGGTGGGGGCTCGGGACCGGCAAAATGGCGGTGCACATCCGCGGCCGCCGTCACGTGCTCGACCGCCGGTGGTTCTGTACCTGGTTCCTCGGCCGCCGCGTGTGGCTGACCGTCGGCCTGATGTTCCACGGCAACCTGCAGGTGTCGATGAACATCGGCATGTTCGCGCCGATCATGATGTCGACCTACCTGTTCTGCTTCCAGGGCGACGAACCGGGCCGGATCTTGCGCTTCTTCGGCCGCGCGCTCGCCCGCCTCGGCGTCCCGATGCCGGAGACCGTCCGCCGCAACGAGCCGCCGCTGCCGGCCGAGGACCGCACCCTGCCGTCGCACATCCGCGACACCCGTCGCCTGCCCGAGCCGCTGCTCTACGCCCTGCTCGCTCTGGCCGTGTTCGGCATCTACCTGCAAGCCGGCCCGCTGGTGCCCTGGCTCAAGGTCGCCGTGTTCGGCTACGAGGCCCCGGTCATCGCCGAGGCCGCCTCCGCAGCGACGATCGCCGCCGCCGAGCTCCCCGGCCTGCACTTCGGCTGGACGGTCGTGGCGATCGCCGTGATCCTGCTGGTCTACACGTACATCGACGGCCACCGCGGCA
>JAYUXQ010000520.1:0-1734 GCA_043752905.1 Nannocystis sp.
CAGATCAGGGTGCCGACGCCGGGGAGTCGTGCGTGGAGGTGGCGCTCGAGGGCGATGAGGCGCTGATGAATGACGGTGTGATAGTCGACGGTGCGGGCGTAGCGGGCGACCGGGCCGGCGTCGCCGGTGTACGGGACGGCGGCGACCAGCACGGTGCGCGCGCCAGGGAGCATCTGCGACGGGTCGATGCGGGCGTCGCGGCTCTTCGTCAAAAACTCCATCTCGCCGGCCTTGCCGGCGTTTAGAAACCGGTCGAGGGCGGCGCCGGCGAGGGTGAAGCCGGGGTGACGCAGGTCGACGGCGCCGAGGCGCAGGAGGCCGACGGACTCGGCGTGGGCGGCGAGCTCGGCGAGCAGCTCGGGTGTGAGCGCGTGGTCAGCCATCGGGGCCGGGCGAGCGCGGGACGAGGTCCATGCGGCGCAGGAGGTCGTGGACCATGCGGGCGGTGGCGCCCCACAACGGTGGTTCGTGGATCGCATACTCGTGGAGCGAGTATCGCTGGCCTTGCCATTCGCGTGTACCTGCAAAGCGGTAGCGGGCGGGGTCGGCGAGGTCTTGCAATGTCGGGGTGAGGATCGCCTTGACCTCGCTGTCCTGCGCGCGCGGGGTCCAGGGGCCCGTGACGATGCCGACGTAGGCGATGATGACGAAGCCGCTGGGTACGGGGACGGGGAGCAGGCGTCCGAGGATCTGAACCTGTCCGCGAGGTAATGCGACCTCCTCCTCGGCCTCGCGTAATGCGGTGGCGAGCAGGTCGCGGTCAGCGGGCTCGGGCTTGCCGCCGGGGAACGCGAGCTGGCCGGCGTGCGCGCGCATGTTGCCGGCGCGCTCGATCAACAGGAGGCGGGCGGGCTCGTCGGGCGTGACGCCGGGGAGCAACGCGGCGAGCACGGCGGCGTGGCGATAGGGGGATGGATTGAGGACGGGCGCGTCGACGGCTTCGAGGCGAAGGCCGAGGTCGCGTGGGATCTGCACGGCAGGGATGATGGCACAGGGACGCGGGCGGGCCAGGCGCGGGCGTATACGGCCACGAGCGCGGGGTCACGGCCACGTCGGCGGGCGGGTTCAACGTCGACGTCAGCCTGTGAATCAGCGTCGGCCGGACCCGGCGAGCTCGCCTTGACGGTTAGGTAAGCCAGCCCACGCGATCTGCTTCTGTGCGGTCGGTTCGCACGACACGTTGAGCGTGCTGCTGCGGCGGCGCTATTAAGCTGCGCCTGCGGTGTGCCACACGCCGAAGGAGCAGCTGACCGATGTCGTTCATCCTTGTCCTCGCGCTTCTCGCCCCGACGGCCGGGCCCGTGTCGCAAGACATGAACGAGCGAGCCCTCGACCTGTATGACGAGGGCCGCTTCGCCGAGGCCGCCGCGGTGTTCGAGGCGATCGCGGCGCAGGACCCGAAGATGTACTTCGAAGCCGGGCAGATGCGCTTCGCCGCCGGTCACATGGCCCACGCGAGCAGGCACTTCGAGGCGTACATCGCCAGCGGACTCGATGACGACGCGCGGTACATCGCCCGGACGCGGCTGGCGAAGGTGGCCCTGAGCACGCGACGGATCGAGGTCCGCCTGACGCCGGTCGGGGTCGACGCGAGCATCGTGGCCCGGCGCCTCGACGACCCGGCCGATCGGACGCGACCTGAACTCGTGACGCCCGCGGTCGCAGGGAGCGCGTCGCTGCGGCTCGACCCGGGCCCCTGGGAGCTGCGTGTCGAGGCGCCCGGGTTTCTGGCGC
>JAYUXQ010000521.1:0-4521 GCA_043752905.1 Nannocystis sp.
AACTGGCTGCTGCTCAAGCACGCCGACGAGCACGCCAGCGAGGACGGCGAGCTGCTGGTCCGCGACAAGCCCGAGAGCGTGCAGACCGGCCGCACCGTCGAGGAGGTCGCCGCCGCCCCCGACAAGGCGTGGCACAGCAACCGCGGCGGCCGAAAAGGCGGCGAGAAGCTACTCAGTAAAGCGGAGAGCGAGGACCTCGCCAGCAAACCGAAAGCGCTCAAAAAGCCTGCTGCGGCCCCGTCGGAGGCCGATAGCGAGGAGGTCGCGCGAAAGCGCCTCGGCCTGCCCGCGCGCGCTGCAGCCCGCACCGCGAAGCCGGCTGCCGCGAAGAAGGCGACCAGGGCCGCGACCACGAAGAAGACCGCTGCGAAGAAGATCGCAAAGGCCACTGGCACGACCGCAAAGAAGACATCCGGCACCGCTTCCAAGATCACGAAGACCTCCGCGAAGGCGACGACCACGACCGCCGCAAAAAAGGTCGCAAAGACCGCCGCAAAAAAGGTCGGCAATACCGCCGCGAAAAAGGTCGCAAAGACCTCCGCAAAGGTGCCGACCACGACCACCGCGGAAAAGGTCGCAAAGATCTCCGCGAAGGCGACGGCCACGACCGCCGCGAAAAAGGTCGCAAAAACTGCCGCAAAGACTGCCGCGAAAAAGGTCGCAAAGACTGCCGCCAAGAAGGTCGCAAAGACTGCCGCGAAAAAGGTCGGCAAGACCGCCGCGAACAGGACCGCCGCGAGGCGCACGAGTTCACGCCCCGCCGACGAGCCTGCCCCTTCGGTTCGTGCGACGCCGCCACGCGGGCGTCTCGGTCGATCTCACCTCCCGGAGGAGATCGACCCCGAGCTGGCGACCCTTGTAGAGGCGGTCCCGCCGGGGCCGGAGTGGCTGCACGAGGTCAAGTATGACGGCTATCGTCTGGTCGCGCGCATCGACGGCGAGCGCATCGCCCTGCTGACGCGCGGCGGCGAGGACTGGAGCCCACGCTTTGCGTGGCTGGTCGAGGCGCTCCGGGCCCGCGTCGACGTCGGCCAGGCGATCCTCGACGGCGAGCTCGTGCACCTCGGCAGCGACGGTGTGACCCACTTCGGCGCGCTGCAAAAGGCGCTATCCGGGGAGCGTCACGCGTCGCTCGTATACTTCGTGTTCGACGTGCTGCATCTGCAGGGCCTCGACCTGCGCGACCTCCCGCTCGACCAGCGCAAGCAGGCGCTGACCGACCTGCTACCGCCCGAAAAGCAGCCCGGCAGGATCAGGCTGTCGGAGCACATCGTCGGGCAGGGCGAGCCGCTGATCAGCCGCGCGTGCAAGATCGGCCTCGAGGGCGTGATCTCCAAGCGACGCGACGCGCCCTACAAGTCGGGCCGTCATCGTGACTGGCTCAAGATCAAGTGCGGCAAGCGCCAGGAGGTCGTCGTCGGCGGGTTCACCCCGGCGCGCAGCGGCCCGCGCGACATCGGCTCGTTGTTGCTCGGCCTCCACGATGATGCCGGCAATTTCATATATTGCGGCAAGGTCGGCAGCGGCTTCGACTTCTCCGGCGCGACGAAGCTACGCGCCCGCCTCGACGCGATCGTCACCCGGCGATCTCCCTTTTCAAAGCTGCCGCCCGGGTCCTCGCGCAACACCTTCGTGCGCCCGGAGATCGTCGTCGAGGTCAGCTTTACCGACTGGACCGGCGACGGCCTCATGCGCCACCCGGTGTTCGAGGGCGTGCGCGAGGACAAGCCCGCGAAGACGATCCGCCGCGAGACCTCGATGCCGGTCGCCAGGGCGGTCGCATCTGCCGACGTGCTCGGCGTCCGTATCTCGCACCCGTCGCGGGTGCTCTACCCGGCCGACGGCATCACCAAGGGCGACATCGCCGCATACTACGCGGCGACCGCGGAGTGGATGATGCCATGGACCGTGCACCGACCCATTTCGGTGGTGCGATGCCCCGACAACATCGACAAGCCGTGCTTCTTTCAAAAGCACATCCACCACGAGCTGCCGCCTGGCGTCGCCACGATCGACCTCGACGGTGAGGGTGGAGACGCCCCGTTCATCTATGTCGACACCGCGCAGGGCCTCGTCGGTCTGACGCAGGTCGGCACGCTCGAGGTGCATATCTGGGGTTCCACCATCGAGCGGCCCGAGGAGCCCGATCGCATCATCATCGACCTCGACCCCGACGAGGAGGTCCCGTGGGCCCGGGTCAAGGAGACGGCCGCCGCGGTCCGGACGAGGTTGGCGGACCTCGACCTCACCAGCTTCCTCAAGACCACCGGCGGCAAGGGCTTGCACGTCGTCGTGCCGCTGACGCCCGGCAAGCAGGACTGGGACACCGTCAAGGCGTTCGCCCACGGCATCGCCCTCGAGTTCGCCCGCGCCGCGCCCGACCTGTTCACCGCCACCGCGACCAGGGCCAGGCGCACCGGCAAGATCTACATCGATTATCTGCGCAACTATCGTGGGTCGACCAGCGTCGCCCCCTACTCGACCCGCTCCCGCCCCGGCGCCCCGGTATCGGTGCCCCTGCGCTGGGACGAGCTCGCCACGCTCGAGAGTTCATACAAGTACAACATCAAAAACCTCGCCGCGCGCCTCAAGAGCCTCAAGGCGGACCCCTGGAAGGACCTGCCGGGGACCAAACAGTTCCTCAAGCCCGAGATATTGCGCGCGGTGACCAAGCGCTGAGCCGCGTCAGAATTGCATCGCGACCGGCGAACACGACCCGCAGGGTCGCGTGGCGGCGCACGCGGTAGGTCGCGCGTGGGGCGTCCTCGAAGCACGTCGCGAAATTCGCCTCCCTCGATCCCCCGCAATGCGACCCGCGGGGCGTGGCGCGGGCCGACGACCGTCGGGAACACGAATTCGTACTCTCCAGCGTCATACGATAAAGTCTGGAGATAGCGGATCTCGACGTCGATCGCCTCCCCCGCGGCGATGTTGGCGATCGACTGCGTGAAGACCTTGGGCCGCTCCTGCTCGAGCAGCGCCGCGATGCCCATATCTTTCGCTCTACCGCCTCCGCCACGCGAGCGCGACCGACCGACCGACCACGGTCGGGCCTCGCCCGATCCCATGACCGCGCCCCGACGATCGGCCTACAGATCGACCCCGACCGGCACTGACGTCACTTCAGCAGCGCGTACGGCCCGCCCCGCTCGAGCGCCCGCTGATAGGCCGGGCGCGCGTGGATTTGCTCAAGAAAGTCCTCGAGCCGCGGGCGGACCGCGCCAGGCCCCCCACGCGACGCAAAAACCTCGACCGGGAAGCTCATCTGAATGTCGGCAGCCGTGAACTCGGGGCCCGCGAACCACGGTCCGTGCGTCACCAGCTCGCTCTCCATATAGTCGAAATGGTTCTTGAGCTGCGGCTCGACGACCTTGTGCTTGATGCCGGTGCAGACCATTCGCCCGATCGGTCGAAGGATCGCCGGGAGCTGCCCCGGGATGAGATCGAAGATCAGCTTGAGCAGCAGCGGCGTCATCGCCGAGCCCTCCGCGTAATGTAGCCAGTAATCGTAGCGCAGCCGCTCGTTGGTGCCCTCGGCCGGCCGCAGCCGGCCGGCCCCGTAACGGCCGACGAGATACTCGATAATTGCGCCCGACTCCGCGACCGTCCGGTGATCGTCCGTGATGACCGGCGACTTCCCGAGCGGATGCACCGCCCGCAGCTCGGGCGGCGCGAGCATCGTCTTCGCGTCCCGCTCGTAGCGCTTCACCTCGTACGCGAGGCCCAGCTCCTCGAGCAGCCAGAGGACGCGTTGCGACCGGGAATTGTTGAGGTGGTGTACGATGATCATGAGCGTGCGCGAGGATGCCACGACCGCGCGTGACATGCACACCGGGTGATCCCCTGGCGCCAGCGATCCGCGACGCGTTTCAGGCTGCGGCCGACCGCATGCGTAAGTCGCTCCGATCCGCCGCGTGGTGCGATCGGGTCCCTGCTCGACCCGCCGGCCGCACCGCAGGGGTCGGCGATCGCCGCGTACGTACGTCTGGAAGGACGCTAGCCGAGGATCGCCAGGGCCGCCGCGGCGGTGCGCACCGCCTCCTTGTCGGGCTCGGCGGCGAACAGGGCCGCGAGCGGGAGGCCGGACAGGGCGAGGGTCTCGGGCGTCAGTCGCAGGACGCAGCGGCCGTTGGCGGCCTCGATCTTGTGGGCGAGCTCGGACGTGACCTGCCAGCCGTGGGCCTCCAGCCGCGGCACGCAGGACGCCGGTGTGAGCCGGCCGGCCAGTGTGAAAGTGACGTCCGCGGGGTCGACGTCGAGGCACCCCAGCAGGTCGGCGAGCATGCCCGGGCCCTCGAGCCAGGAGGGTGCGAGCGAGACCTCCTCGACCAGCAGGCCTTGTAGCTTCGCGGTGGCGACGTAGCTCGGCTGGTAGTCGCCGTCAGGAAACGTGATGCAGGCATCGTCGACGCTGACCTCGGACGACGACCAGCGGAAGCGGGCGCGCAGGCGGCTGACCTTCTTGCCGAGCTCGTCGCCGAGGTAGGGGCCGAGCGCGCGGTTGGCCTGGGCCTCGAGATA
>JAYUXQ010000522.1:0-4519 GCA_043752905.1 Nannocystis sp.
TGTTCCGCGAAATGCTCCATACCCACCGGCGATCGCGGCTCGCCGCCATCGCATCTTGCCGCGACCCGGGGCCCGGAGGGCGCGCAGGCCGGGAGGCCGTGGAGCAGCCCAAATAAGACGAGGCGAGGTGTCCGAAGACACCTCGCCTCTCTTGCTTGGTGATTGTCGTACCGAAGGGACTCGCCCCTCGTCTACTAGTGAGCCGGGGCGGCCGGCGGGGTGCCGGCGGGGGCGACAACGACGGGCGCACCGGCGGGGGCGTCGGGCTTGGTGTCCTCGACCTTGCGCTCCTCGGTCTTAACTTCGGTCTTCGAGCCGTCCGGCTTGGTCTCGGTCTTGGACTCGACCTTCTTCTCGTCGGTCTTCTTGCCGCCGTCGCCGCCGCAGGCGGGGGTCATGAGGGAAACAGCGGTCAGGGCCGCGAACAGGAACTGGGTGTTGAGCTTCATGGACAGAAATCTCCTACGAGTCTGGATCGGGTTGATCGAGTCGTGACGGGGACTCTAGTCCAAGTCGGCGCAGTCCAGCAACGATCCGGACATTCCCGACAGCGCGCTCGGCGCCGACACCACCCCGACCGAAGGGTCTCCAGAGCCCTGCCAGGGGCCGTTGTGGGCGCCCTGCAGTGGGAAAGCTCCAGTTTGTCGTCGTGGGGTCGGGGCCGCGACCCCCTATGCTCGGCCGCGATGACGGACCGCGACCCCTCGATCTCCGCGATCTTCCAGCCCGATCCCTCCGCCCCGGTGCGGGCGCTCCTGGTGGCGGGGAGTTGCGGCAACGTCGGCTTTGGCAAGCTCGGGCAGTTCGCGCGCGTGCTCGCGCGCCACGGTGTGCCGGTGATCGCACTCGATCTGTCGCCGGACGTGCTCGGGGTCCGCGAGCGGCTGGCCAAGGAATTTTCGGCGCGGCTCGGGGCCGACGAGATCGCCGCGATCACGGCCGGCATCACCCCGATCCAGGGCACCCTGGCCGACATCCCGGCCGACCTCGCGATCGGCATGGTGTTCGAGGCGATCCCCGAGCGGCTCTCGATCAAGCGTCCCTTCTACGAGGCCGTGCGGGCGCGGGACCCCGAGGCGTACATCTTCTCCGCGACCTCGGGTCTGACCACGCGCAAGCTGTTCGAGGGTCTGGCGGGCAGCGAGCGCTGCGGCGTGCTGCACCCCTTCTTCCCGCACCTGACCAACAAGCTCTGGGAGCTGCCCGAGCACGGGGCCGTCACCGGCAAGGCCGAGGCGAAGACGATCAAGTCGTTCCTCGCGCGCGCCGGCATGAACCTGATCTCCGTGCGCGACGTGCCGAGCTTCGCGGCCGACCGTCTGTTTTGCGGGATGATGCTCGAGGCCGTGCGGATCCACGCCGACACCGGCCTCACGCCCGCGCAGATCGACGATGTCTGCAAGCAGGTGCTCGGCGCCTCGCCGTTTTTCGTCCACAACCTGATCCGCGGCGCCAACGGTCTGTCCGCGCACTGCATGGAGCTCATGCAGGAGGAGGTCGACAGCAGCCTCTACAGCATCCCCGAGGTGTGGCAGCCGTACATCGTCGATCCGGGCAAGCAATGGCCGTACGAGCGCGGCCAGCGGTGCCCGCCCGAGGCCGTGCAGGGCGTCGCCGATCGCATGCTCGGCATGTTGTTCGCGCTCACCGCCTACATGCTCAAGCACAAGATCGCCGGCGCCGACGCGGTCAATTTCCTGGCCGAGAAGGCGCTCGCCTTTCGCGAGGGTCCGCCGGCGCTGATCGAGGGCATGGGCCTCGAGGCCGCCGCCGACCTCACCCGTCGCTTCCTCGAGCAGCAGCGGATCACCAGGGCCGACGAGGTCGCGCCCATCGAGGTGCTCCAAAAGACAGGTGCTGGCGCCGAGGTCGGCTGGCACTCGGTGTATGTCGGGCGCAGCGTGATGAACGGCGTCGGTCTGCTCTCGCTCAAGCGCGGCACCCTCAACTTCACCTTCGTCGCCGAGCTCGACCGCGCCTACGAGGCGCTGCAGCGCGACCCCGAGGTCAAGGCGATCGTGCTCGCCCCCGACGGCACTTACTCCCGCGAATTCGGCCACGGCGCCGACCTGCAATGCTTCGTGCCGGTGCTCGGCGACAAGGCCGGCGCGCTCAAGCTGATCCAGCTGTGGAAGACCACGCTGAGCAAGCTTCGCGCCGGCAAGCCGACCGTCGCCGCGCTGGTCGGTCGGGTGCTCGGTGGTGGGCTCGAGCTGGCCGCCTCGTGCCACGCCCGGATCGCCGCCGAGGGCACGATCCTCGGCCAGCCCGAGGCGACCGTCGGCGTGCTCCCGGGCCTCGGTGGTTGCCATCTGATCCATCGCCTCTCGACCCCCGACGCCCACGCGCGCATCAACGAGATCTTGCTGACCGGCGGCAGCTTCACGGCCGAGGAGGCCGCGCAGTGGGGCTTCGTCAGCAAGGTCGTCGCGGTCAAGGACCTCCCGCGCGCCAGCATGGCGCTGGCCGCCGAGCTCGCCGAGTCCGGCGTCCTCCCGGCGTTTCGCAACGAGCCGGCCGAGGTCGTCGTCGACCCCGCGATCTCCGGACGCAACGCCCAGGGCGTCGCCCTCGACCGCAACCACCGCGAGCTGCTCGTCCGCACGATCGAGGACTGCAACAACCTCCCCTACGCCGTCGCCTCCGACGTCGAGGCCGAGCGCGCCGCCGAGAGCTTCACCCTCTCGAGCAGCAAGATCGGCGTGCAGGCGCTGCTGCGCGGCAAACCGCCGGCGTTTGAGTCGCCGCTCGAGTAGCCCCGGTTCGCCCGACCGCCCATACCGCGAGACCCTGCGCCCCCGACGAGACGGGAGGCGGACGCCAGAGACCGGCGCTGAGCGTCCGACCCCGCCCTGACCATCGCCACGGATGAGCGCTGTGGCCGACGACCGCGGCGCAGGCATGATCACCCCGCGCCCGCGATCGTCATCCCCGGTCCGCGGCGCTCGCAGCTCGTACCTCCCCCTCGCCAAACGCAGTGTCGCCCACCCGCCCGAATCATCCCGCTCTCCCCACGCCACGCCCGCCGGGCTCCGCTTCGCTCGTGGCCCGCGGCAGCCCCTCGAGCCTCGTCTTCGCGCTCGCCGTCCCGCCCGCGCAGGTCGTCGCGCGGCTGCTCGCGCGTGATGGCGTGCAGGAGGGCCAGGAGGGCGTCACCTCGCCCGGCGAGGCCAGCTTCGACCTCCAGCGCACGCCCCGGGGTTTCACGCTGACCACCGACCCGGGTGGACCGGGCGCGTGGCGGCCGGGGTCGCAGGCGATCTGCGAGGCCGAGCTCGCCGAGATCCCGGGTGGCGCGCGCCTGGTCGTCCACTTTCGCATGCACCCGCTGACGCGCAGCGCCTTCATCTTCCTGACCCTCATCGGTCTGGCGATGGTCGGCTTCCAGCTGGTCGTCGCCGGGCCGACCACCGCGGCGGTATTGCTGGTGCCGATCCTCGTCATGACCACGATCCTCGCGGCCGACCGCGGGCGTCTGCGCCGGCAACAGGCGGCGCTTCGCTCGCTGATCGAGTCGACCTGCACGCCACTTGCGCAGCCGCGCGCCCCGGCCCCCGACGACCCGTTCCGACTGACCGCCCTGCCCGACCCCGAACGCTGATCGACGGGCTCCCGGGCGCCCCCCGGGAGATCGTCCAAAATGCCGTCCAGATGTCGCCCACGCCCTCCCCGGCGCGGTCGGTGCGTACCCCCAGCGAGCCCGACGATCGCCGGTTCGCCCCCTCGATCGACGCCTCGCCGCACGCCCCTCCCGCCACGACGCTCCAGATCCATTAAACCGAGGTCATGGACGAAGATCGGCCGACCCTGAGCTACCGCACCCCCGCCGCCGCTGCGCCCGACGCCGCGTCGACGCCCAGCGAGCAGCTCGCCGACCTCGACGTGCCAATGCTCGGCAAGGTGAACGTCGAGCTCGGTCTCGCGGCACCGATCCGCCTCAGCCTCGACCGCGAGGAGCTGCGCGTCACGCCCGGCAGCGGCGTGCGCGTGCGCGCGACCGGCCTCCCGCCGCTGCTGCTTCGTCACCTCCGCATCGACCTCAGCACCGCGGCCTTCGAGCATGACGCCACCGGCCTCGGTGCCTTCGAGGCGCGCGCCGTCTCGGTCGCCCTCGGGGCCGCCTTCACCCACCTCGCGCCGTGGCAGCCGGGTCGCAGCATCGTCGACCTCGTGATGCAGAACCTCCCGCAGCGGGCCGACGGGCGCCGCCGCGTGTGGGGTGCCGGACCGGCCAGCGTGTGGGTCGACCCGGACACCCGCCTCGACCTCGCCGTCACCCCCGAGGCCCTCGAGCTCGCCCTCTCCCACGCCGTCTACCTGCGCGTGATCGGCCTCGGCATCGGCCTGCTCGCCGTGCGCTACCTGTTCGGCCGTCAACGCCTCGAGATCGAGGGCCCGCGCGGCCAACCACTGCGCAACGCCCTGCTGCGCTTCGTCGCCTGGGTCGCCACCCGATACCTGCGCAAGCGCCTGCCCGCGGCCCTCGCCGTCCCCGGCTACGACCCCTTCGCCGACCCCG
>JAYUXQ010000523.1:0-4516 GCA_043752905.1 Nannocystis sp.
CCTTCTTGACCGCACCCGAGGCCTTGGTCGCCATCTTCTTGGCGGAGGACTTGGCCTTGGTCGCCGTCTTCTTGGCGGCGGCGGTGACCTTCTTGGCCGTCTTCTTCACGGCGGTCTTTGCCTTGGTGGCGGTCTTTTTGGCGGCGGTCTTCTTGGTGGCGGTCTTCTTGGCGGCGGTCTTCTTGGAAGAGGCCTTCTTGGAAGAGGCCTTCTTGGAGGAGGCCTTCTTGCTACCGGAGGCCTTGCTGCCGGAGGTCTTCGATGAGCCGGTCGATGAGGTGTTTCGCTTCGAGTTGGATTTGGAAGTCGCCATCGCTTCTCCTTGCTGAGGCACTCGGTTCATTGAGTGGCCATCACGTCTTGTCGTAGTCTGCCACGGAGCGGATGCTCTCGGGCAGATCTTCCGAAGTACGAGACGACGATCGTTGGTTCGCGGTGCTCGACGGACGAGCGCGCTACAGCGCGCAGTTCACACCGGCCACGGAAAGATGCCGGAGCGCAGGGAACTGACCGCGTCGTCGGTGGTCTCGTCGTCCGTCGGATCGTCGACCGGGGTCTCGGAGGTCCGCGAGAGTTCGGGCTCGCCGAGGCCGTCCGGGTCGCCCGGGTCGACCGGGTCCTGCTCCTGCGCATCCTCCGGGCCGAGTTGCGCCGGGACTCGGATACTGAAGATGGACCCCTCGCCGAGGCTGCTGGCGACCTCGATGTCCCCGCGCATGCGCTGGCAAAAGCTCCGGGAGATCGCCAGCCCGAGCCCTGTACCCCCGTAGCGGCGGGTCGTGGCGGCGCTGCCCTGGGCGTACTCCTCGAAGATGCGCTTGATCTGCTCCGCCGACATGCCGATGCCGGTGTCCGAGACCCGCAGGACCACCCGCTCACCGTCCTCGGGGGTCGGGCCCGGCTCGCGCAGGACCTCGAGCTCGATCTGCCCATGGTTGGTGAACTTGGCCGCGTTGCTGAGCAGGTTGAGGAGGACCTGCCGGACCTTCATCTTGTCGAGGCGGACCACCCCCAGGTCGGCCGGGTAGTTGCGGACAAAGGTGTTGTGGCCGCGCTCGAGCAGCGGCAGCACGGCCAGGACGGCCTCCTCGACGACCTCGTGGAGCTGGAATTCCTCGAGATACAGCTCCATCTTGCCGGCCTCGATCTTCGAGAGGTCCAGCATGTTGTTGATCAGCGACAGCAGGTGCTTGGCCGCCGACTGGATCCGTTGCACGTCCGGGATGTACGGCGTATCCCCCCGATCCTGAAATTCCTCCTCGAGCAGCTCGCTGTAGCCGATGATCGCCGTCAGCGGGGTCCGCAGTTCGTGGCTCATGTGGGCGATGAAGGTGCTCTTGGCCCGGTTGGCGTCGAGGGCCGCCTCCTGCGACCGGGCCAGATGCTCGGTGTGCGCCGTCTCGAGCGCGAGCGCCAGGTGGTCGGCGATCGCGATCAGGATCTCGACATCGCCCTCGCTAAACGGGCCCCGGGCCAGCACCCGGTCGAGGTAGAGCACCCCGAACAGCCGGTGCCCCAGTGCTAAAGGAGCGGCCAGCAGGTGCCGCGGCGGCAAGGTGGCCCCGTCGAGGCTGGCCGTCCCGTCCGCGGTGCCGCTGGCGGCCAGGGCCTCCCGGCTCATCCGCACTCGCTCGACCGCGGCCATGCTGCAGCCGCCGAGCCCCGGGAGCGACTTGCCCTCGGCGTCCTTGGCCGACTTCAGCGTCAGCCGTTCGCTGCGCTCCGACCCGAGGAACAGGTAGGCGTGCTCGGCCCCGACGATCCGGACGACCTCGTGCAGCGCGAGCGGCGTGGACGACTTGCGGGGCATGGGGGTCAGCTTGCGGGCCGTGCGCGCCGGTCCAGCGCCCGCATCCTTGCCAATGGATGTGGCAGCCTAGTTCAATTGGCGGCCAGCGATCAACTACGGGCCCGAATACGGGCACGCCCGCGCGTGTCCGCGCTCGCTCACCGACCCCGCCCGTTGTCACGGGCCCCCAAACATCTGCCCCTCCGGGCCGGCCGGCGTCAGCAGTAACGCAGGGCGCAGCGGGTCTCGTCGCCGTCGACCATGAAGGCGAGCTGACAGTCGCTGGGCATCGCGTCGAGGCCGCGTGCCGCGGGGGGTTCGGCACACGCCGACGGTACCGACGAGATGGTCCCACCGATCGCCGCGGGTCGGTTGTCGGCGCCCATGATCGTGCGGACCTCGATGCGCACGCCGAAGTCCTGCTCGAGCGAACGGACCCAGCGCATGTACTCCTGCGAACCGGTGGCATTGCCGTCCAGCAGCAGACTGCTGCGCTTCGCGACCAGGTTGACCAGGTGAGTGTAGGGACGAAGATTGCCAGGGGGGGTCACGGCACCAGCTCCAACTGCCCACGTACGAAAGGCAGCTCATGCTACCAGACGGTCGCCCTGCGGCGGTCTTTTTCACCCGATGCACCGGATGCGACCGCGGTCACCGGGACATACATTTGTAAGGAAGATCGCAGTTTGCACAGTGGGTGCAATGCCATGACAGGTTCAATTGGCGCTCGAAGACTGCCGAACATGACACTGGATGGGTTCCCGGGCACCGCGAGCCGGACACTCGCGGACACTCGCGGTAACTTTTTCGGGCTCGTCGGACCCGGGTCCGGGGTCTGGCGCTTGTTGACACCACGGCCTCATGAGGCCAGCTTTCGCCCCGTGCCGCCCGCCCCCCGCCTGCTGCGGATCGCCTCGTGGAACGTCAATGGCTTGCGGGCCTGCGCCGCCAAGGGCCACTTCTTGCCGTGGCTCAAGGGCTCGGGCGCCAGCATCCTCGCGTTGCAGGAGGTCCGGGCCAGGGCCGAGCAGCTGGCGGCGGAGGTCGGTCGGCCCCGGCGCTGGTCGACCCACTTCGTCGCCGCCGAGAAGCCCGGGTACAGCGGCGTCGGCCTGTTCTCGCGGCTGCGACCCGAGCGCGTCGAGACCTCCCTCGACGCCCCGCACTTCGACGCCGAGGGTCGGGTGCAGCTGGCTCACTTCGGGCGGCTGGTGGTCGCCAACGTGTACTTCCCGAACGGCAACGGCCAGGAGCGTGACAACAGCAGGGTGCCTTTCAAGCTCGAGTTCTACCGCCATCTGTTTGCTCGGCTCGCTGCTCTACGCGCGCAGGGCAAGCGGGTGCTGGTGCTCGGCGACTTCAACACGGCGCACACGGAGATCGACCTGGCGCGGCCGCGGGAGAACGTGAAGACCAGCGGTTTTTTGCCGGAGGAGCGGGCCGAGCTGTCGCGCTGGCTGGCTGCCGGCTATGTCGACACCTTTCGCATGTTCCACGCCGGCCCCGGGCACTATTCGTGGTGGTCGCAGCGGTCGGGGGCCCGCGAGCGCAACATCGGCTGGCGCATCGACTACGTGCTGGCGTGTCCGGCCGCGGCCCCGTTCGTCCGCGAGGCCCAGATCCACCGCGAGATCCACGGCTCCGATCATTGCCCGGTCAGCGTCCGCGTCCATCCCGGGATCTGTGAAGAGGATGAAACCCCGGCGCAGCCCCCGGGGCCGGCCGCCGACGAGAGTTTGCTGGCCGCGAAAACCGGCTGACAAGCCGCGCGGCTTCGGCGTAGCTTCATCGGCATGCTCCGCCCGCAGACCCTCGCCTCGCTGACCGCCCTGCTGCTCCTGGTCGGCTGTCAAACGCCCGCCGGTGACGGCAAGACCAAGCCCGACGCCAAGAAGGTCGAGGTCAAGACCGAGGTCAAGGTCGACAGCAAGACGCCCGACAACACCCCGGCCGTCTCGGACGGCGTCGCCAGGGAGTTCGTCGACCAGGTCGACAAGGACCTGCGCACGCTGCTGGTCGCCTCGAGCAAGGCGGAGTGGGAGAAGAACACCAACATCACCGACGCGACCGAGAAGGCGGCGGCCGAGGCCAACGAGAAGCTCATGGAGTACATGGGCAAGACGATCAAGGCCGCGACCGGCATCAAGACCGAGGGCCTCGACCCCGAGACCGCCCGCAAACTGCACCTCATCAAGACCGCCGCCAGCCCGCCGCCGGCCCCGACCGACGCCGCCAAGCGCAAGGAGCTCGCCGAGCTCGGCGCCAAGATGGAGGGCATCTACGGCAAGGGCAAATACTGCAAGGACCCGAAGAAGCCGAAGACTTGCAAGGACATCGGCGAGCTGTCGGACATCATGACCGACAGCCGCGACTACGACGCGCTGCTCGACGCGTGGACCGGCTGGCACAGCATCGCGGTCGAGCTGCGCCCGCTGTACAGCCGCTTCGTCGAGCTGGCCAACGAGGGTGCGCGCGAGATCGGTTACAAGGACCTCGGCGAGCTGTGGCGCTCGGGCTACGACATGAGCGCGGGGGACTTTGAGCAGGAGACCGAGCGCCTGTGGACGCAAGTCAAGCCGCTGTACGATCAACTGCACTGCCACGTGCGGGCCAAGCTGGTCGAGAAGTACGGCAAGGAGCGCGTCCCCGAGGCCGGCCTGATCCCCGCGCACCTGCTCGGCAACATGTGGGCGCAGGAGTGGGGCAACATCTACCCGCTGGTCGAGC
>JAYUXQ010000524.1:0-4514 GCA_043752905.1 Nannocystis sp.
GTGTCGACGCTGATCCCGCTGCGGGCCAGGGCCCCGCGGTCGAAGTTGATCTGCAGCTGCGGCACGCTCGAGTCGCGATAGAGGCCGAGGTCGACGACCCCGGGCACGGCCTCGATGGCGTCGATGACGTTCATCAGGGTGCTGCGCATCTCCAGCAGGTCGGAGCCGAACACCTTGACGACGATCTTGCCGCGGACGCCGCTGACGGCCTCCTCGACGCTGTCCTTGATCGGCTGCGAGAAGTTGAAGCGCACGCCGGGGATCTTGCTCAGCGAGGCGCGGATGTCGTCGATCAGCTGCTCCTTGCTGAGGTTGGCCCGCCACTCGTCCTTGGGCTTGAGGCGCGCGAACACCTTGGCCATGTTGGTGCCCTCGTTGTCGAGGCCGTCCTCCGGGCGGCCCTGCTCCGAGGGGGTGCTCGTGACCTCCGGGAACTCCATGATGCGGCGCCGGACCTCCGCGAGGACGTTCTGGCCGCTCGTCAGCGAGATGCTCGGGGGCATCTCGACGAAGATGTAGAGGTCGCCCTCGTCGAGCTCGGGCAGGAACTCGGTGCCGACGCGCGAGCCGACGAGGGTGGCGCCGACCAGCAGGGCCAGGCCGAGCGCGGCCGGGACCAGGCGCACGCGTAACAACAGGCCCAGGACGCTGCGGTAGCCGCGGCGCAGGTACTCGAGGCTGCGCGGCTCCTTGATGTCGGCGTCCTTGGGCCGCATGAAGATGGCGCACAGGGCCGGGACGACGGTCAGCGAGAACACCAGCGCACCTATCAACGCGAAGCTGTAGGTCAGCGCGAGCGGGCGGAAGATGCGGCCCTCGACGCTCTCGAGCGCGAACACGGGGATCAGCGCGGCGATGATGATCGCCATCGCGTAGAAGGTCGGGCGCGACACGTCGATCGCGGAGCGGGCGACGAGGCCGAGCACCTCGCGCTTGGTCTTCGGACGGACGATGTGGGCCTGGTGATAGACGTTCTCGACGAGCACGACGGCGCCGTCGACGAGGATGCCGAAGTCGATCGCGCCCATCGAGATCAAGTTGGCCGGCAGGCCGAGCAGGTACAGGCCGGCGAACGCGCTCAGGAGCGACAATGGGATGATCGAGGCGACGATCAGCGACCCGCGCATGCTCCGCAGGAACAGCCAGACGATCGCGATGATCAGCAGGAAGCCGTGCAGCAGGTTGTCGTTGACGGTGTGCAGGGTGTAGGCGATGAGCACGCTGCGGTCGTACATCGGCTCGATCGTCATGCCCTCGGGGAGGACCTTGGCGTTGAGCTCGTCGATCTTGGTGTGCAGCGCCTGCAACACCGTGTCGGGGTTCTCGCCGCGACGCAGGAGGACGATGCCCTCGACGATGTCGCGCTTGTCGTTGTAGCCGACGGTGCCCTGGCGCGGTGTATAGGCCTGGATCACGCGGGTGACGTCGCCGACGGTGACCGGGGTGCCGTCCTCGCTGTCGATCACGACGTCCTCGACGTCCTTGGCGGTGCGCAGGTAGCCGATGCCGCGGATGACCAGCTGCTGGTCGCCGTGGGCCTGGAAGCCGCCGCCGACGTTCTTGTTGGACTTCTCGAGGGCCTCGCTGATGTCGGCGAGCGTCAGGCCGTAGGCGGCCATGCGCGCGGGGTCGACCTCGACGTGCAGCTCCTTGAGGTAGCCGCCCATGCCGACGACGTCGGCGACGCCGGGCACCTGCTTGAGGATGCGCGCGACGGTCCACTCCTGCTCGGAGCGCATGTCGTAGAGCGAGTGGCGGTCGCTGACGAGGCGGTAGTAATAGACCTTGCCGAGCGGGGTGGCGTCGGGGGCGACGCGAACCTCGGCTGACGCGGGGATCTCGACGCCGGTGAGGCGCTCGGCGACGCGTGTGCGGGCCTGGAAGGCGTCGGCGCCGTCCTCGAAGACGCACCAGATGATCGAGAGCCCGAACAGGCTCTCGCTGCGCATCTGGATCATCTTCGGCGTGCCGTTGAGGGCGCGCTCGAGCGGGATGGTGATCTGGCGCTCGACCTCCTCGGGGGCGAGGCCGGACAGCTGGGCGACGACGTTGACCTGGACGTTGGTGACATCCGGATAGGCCTCGATCGGGGTCTTGAGGTAGGCGGAGAGACCGTACGCGGCCACCAGGAGGGTGACGACGACGGCGACGAAGCGCTTTTGGATGCAAGCGCGAATCAGTGCGCGGATCATGGTCGGCTCCGATCCAGGTCAGAGGAGAAGCTGGGCCGCGGCGTCCAGCAGGAGGGCGCCGTCGACGGCGACGCGCTCGCCGGGCTTGAGGCCCGACAGGATCTGCACGTACTCGCCGAAGGTGTAGCCGAGCAGCACGTCGCGGCGGATGAACACGCTGTCGCCCTGGTCGACGTAGACGACGGTGCTGCTGCCGTCCTTGATCAGCACGGCGCCCTTGGGCACGGTGACGCCCTCCTCCGCGGGCGCCTGGATGTTGGCGCGGGCGAACATGCCGGGCGTGAGGTTGACGTTCTCGTCGTCGATCTTGACGTAGACGGGGGCGCGGCGCAGGCCGGTGTCGACGAGCACGCCGAGCGCCTCGACGTGGCCGGGGACGCCCTGCTTGAGCGAGGCGAACTCGAGGGTGACCCTGGAGCCGGCGCGGATGAACTGGAGGTCGTCCTGGAACACCTCGGCGACGACCCACAGGTCCTTGGGGTTGCCGATCTCGACCAGGGGCTCGTCGTTGGGGGTGACCTGGGCGCCGGGGGTCGCGTAGCGGCGCAGGACGGTGCCCTCGATCTGGGCGGTGACGATGACGGTGCCGCCGCTGCTCTTGCCGAGCAAAGACACGGCCTTTTGCGCGTGGCGCAACTGGGCCTGGACCTCCTCCATGTGATGCTGGGCGATCACCTTCTCGTATTCGCGGCCGACGCCCTTGGCGACCATCTGCGACTGGCGCTCGTAGTTGTCCTTGGCGGCGGTCAGCTCGATGCGGGCCCGCGCGAGGTCCATGTGGAAGCCGGACGCCTCGGGGCTGGCGATCGTGACCAGCGGGTCGCCGACCTTGACCCTGGCGCCGGCCTCGACGTGCAACTTCATGACGCGGCCGGGGATCGGCGCGCCGACCTTGGACACGGCACCGTCGCGGAAGGCGACCCGCGCCGGGGCCCGGATGACCGCGTGCTCGGGCTCGAGGCTGACGGCCTCCACCTTGACGTAGGCCATCGAGGCCGGGCTCAGGCGCACCTCTCCCTCGTTGGCCCCTGCCAGGACCTGGGGCTGGGCCTCGGGGGCCGGCTCCGGGGCGGTGCCCTTGGCCCCGCTGCAGGCGCTGAGCGCGAGGCTCACCGCGAACTGAATGCTCCACACCTTGCCCGATAATTTCCCGAACATCGCAAATACTCCCTGACACGCCGGCTATGGCGCGCAATATCGATTGGCAGACCCCGTGTCCGCGTCCCGGCGATGGCCCGGGTCGGATCTCCGGCAACACGAAACCTGGACACGCCGCGGCCTCCATTCCGGGGGTCGGTCGAATCCATCATCGTGCAGTTGTGAGGGCCAGCAAACTGGCCGACGGACGCCTCGGGCTCCCGGGCGCGCCGGACCGACGCCATTCAGGCGAACGATCGACGGGCCGCGGAGCGATCAGGCGGGCATCGGGGGACCGCGAGGATAGAGACCTCCGGGGGATCGCGTGCGAATGGGAAATTGCAGCGCAGGGAACGTGCCGGCATCGAGCGCCTGGAGCTTTGCGAACGCGAAGTCACCGATGCGGGGTCCCGTGAGCGCGTGGGTCCCACCGCGTGGCGCAGTGCGCTCGCCCGACTCCTGCTTGGAGATGAAGGGCGTGTCGTGCAGCTCGGGGGCACAAAAGGCCTCGAGCTCGCGGCTCGGCGGCGGCGTCGTCGGCGTGGCGGTGGAGAACATCAATGCGGTGGCGACTGCGATCAGCAGCGCCAGCACAGTTCTCCATCTCGCCCCGAGTTCCTTCAGCATTGGAACGACGCCACGCTATCACACGGAGCCTGCGTCAACCGTCGAGCCTTGCGTCGAGAAGACGTGAGCTTTGTTGTCTGCAACGGCACGGACATTAGTCCGCGCGCGCTCCCAGCAGCACGCCGCGTTCGCCGAGGTCGGCGAGGAAGCCAGCCATGGCCGCGAGGAACTCGTCGTTCATCGGCTCGTCGATGTCCGTGCACGCGCCCGCGAGCGCGACCTGCAAGCCCTCGCCAGCGAGCAGTCGGATGCACAGGGCTGCTGCCCGCGGGGTCAGCTCGAGCAGGCGAACCTTGAGGCTCTCACGGTCGCGGTAGGCGAGGATCGCGGTCGGCTCGGCCGCGGGCGGCATCGGCGGGTCGCCGGGGAGGCGGTGCACGGCGAACGCGTAGCGACGCACGCGGGCGCTGCCGTCGAGCTGGACCGGGCGCTCGAGGGCGAGAGGGAGGTCGCTCGCCGGCTCGCCACCGAGCGGCGTATTGGTGACGTCGCTGTCGAGCCACTCGTGGGCGGCGAGGTCGGCGAGGTGGGGCGGGAGGCCGGGGTCGGCGCGCCAGC
>JAYUXQ010000525.1:0-4514 GCA_043752905.1 Nannocystis sp.
ATCACGGGCCCGCCGACGACCCCGGACGCGACTGTGGGCCACCACGAGTGAGCGCGTGCCGATCCGTCCACCCCTGCTCGACATCGTGCGAGCATGCCACACATACCTCGCCACCCCGGCACCCGCTGACGCTCGCGGATCGCGGCGGACCTGCTGGCATCGGCACAGCACGCCTCGCCGGTAACTCCGGCGGCTGGGACAATCGAGCCCGACGCGCGAATCTAGCCGGAGGTCCACCATCGCAGGCATTCGACAAGGGGGAGACGTGTGTGAAGATATGCTCATGCAGGACGAGGTCCTCCGCGGCTTCGCCCGCATGGCAACGGTTTCAGATGGTGCGACGCTCGCCGTGGAAGCCCCCACGGCAGCGAGACGACCCAGCACGCGCGACACGGTGGCGATGGATGGGTCGCCCGCGATGGGCGTGACGGCCTCGGCGCTCGAGGGGACCAGTCGTCTGCAGCGATTGTTGTCGCCGAACGGGGGCGTCGAGTCGCGTTACGAGGACCTCGGATTTTTGGGTCAGGGCGGCATGGGCGAGGTTCGTCGGGTCCGCGACCACGATTTGGGTCGCACGCTGGCGATGAAGATCATCGGTGAGCCATTCAAGGACCTCGCCAGCGCGCAGACGAAGTTCATCGAAGAGGCCCGCATCTGCGCCGGCTTGCAGCACCCCGGGATCGTCCCACTTTACGAATTGGGGCAGCTCCCGGACGGACGCTTTTATTTCACGATGCAGGAGATCGAGGGCCACAACTTCGGGGTCCACATCGCGCAATATCATGCGCCTGCGCGGGCGCAGTCAGGGTCGGCGAGCGGCGACTCCCCCGGCCTGCGGCGCTTGATGGACACCTTTCACCGCGTCTGCGAGGCCGTCGCGTACGCCCACGCGCGGGGCATCGTGCATCGCGACCTCAAGCCGAAGTCGCGGCGACCCTCTCAGACCGCCCCGCAGCCCACCGACCGGCCGCATTCCCGCAAATCGGGGCGATTTGAGAGGGTCGCCGTGTTCCGGCTTGCTCCCCCATGCCCCTGCATGCCCCAAATTCTGGCAAAGCGTTGGCAACAGGTGGGGCCGCCGGAAGACCGCCGGGGACCCGCACACCGCATGAGATCGATATGACCCAGTCAGCGCCGCCGACCATCGAAACCTTCGACCTTACAACCGTCGAGCGTCTTCTCTGCACCGAAGCGCTTCGGGTTGCCGGAGGTAGCATCAACATCGCCGCGAAGATGTTGGGCATCACACGACACGCGCTTCGTCGCCGCATCACCAAGTACCGGATCGCATGGACGCGATCGCCGGTAGATGGGGGGATGTAACCGGGAGCGCGCGCACCGGATCACGTGTGCCGTTCGACGCGCGTCGCGGCTACTCCGTCTCGAACTCAGCGATCTTGAACTTCAGCGTTGCGGCATTCTCCTTGACCACGCGAACCGTGCGGTCGTCGAAGCCGGCTGGCAGCGCGGCTTCGATGTCGAGCGTCACCGACACGCGCGTTCCGTACTGCGCAGTAAAATGCTGGAGAACATTCTCGAAGATGTCCGTGAAGGAGCCGATCGGGTCTGTAACCCCGACGTCGACCGTCGCATGGAAGCGTCGGGACTTGGGAGGGGATACGCCGCCTCCGCCTGGGGGGGAGATGGTGTCCTTCGTGGGCGGGTCCTCCCCCGTCAGCTTGAAGTCGGGCTCGATGATCTCGTTCCCATCCCCACCCGTCGGCTTCACCGCTGCCAAGCGGGCCGTATCGGGGTGGATTAGCAGTGAGCTGTCGTCGATGTAGACGATGCCGAAGCTGCCGAGGACGAGCCCCGAGTAGCCGCCGTCCTTCGCGCCCGCTGCGTAGCCGAACCATTCGCGCCGTTTGATGCCGTCGCGGACCGTGCTGGCGAACACCTCCTCGGTCGCAAGCCGCGGCAGGTAGAGGTAGCGGCAGGTGTCGAGCCACACCTTCTTCGTGCCCACGTCCGGCTTGTCGTCCTTCCAGAACCACTTCGCCAGAAGCACGGCGAGGTGGGTCGGCGCCCACGCCGAGATGACCCACTCCCGTTCGCGGGTCGTGGACGCGATTGCCTTGTCGTAGCTGCTCCCGGCGAGGGTGAGCGCCTCGTCCTCCCACACGACGTTGCTGACGTCATCGACTTCGGCCATCGGTGCGAGGAGGATCCTGTACGCCTCGCGCAGGCTCCCGTCGACGCGGTTGGCCGCATCGCTTAGGCTGGCCGCGACTTCCTTCCCCTGGTGTTTGTCGAGGTTGAGCTCGTCTGCGTCGTCGACGATCGACTTCCACGCGAGGTACCGCTGCACACTGTCGCGCAGTGGCTGCACCGCGTTGAGCTCGGGGACGAGGAACAACAGCCGGTTCTGGTACTCGCGGGGCTTGTCGCCGTGGTTCTTCAAGATCGCCGCGGCGCCGAGCACGGCCTTGCTTTTCTCGTCCTTTCGTTTGTGCCCGTGATCGGGGTCCAGCACGACGAGGCGGAGATCCGGTTTGTCCGGGATGTCCTTGCTTCCGGTGAACACGTGGACCGCTTGCACAGTGCTGCTCTTTACGAGCTTTTGGAGCCGGTCCCGGATCTCGGGATACACGTGGAGCTTCAGGTCGAAGCGCTGAAGACGGTCCTCCATCTCGCGCCGGAGGTTCGCGCGTAGGTCGAACCAGAAGCGTTCGTTGCCGCTGTAGAGGTTGTGGAGGCGATCACCGAGCCGCTTCAGGGCGTCGTCGTACTTGCCCGGTGACTGGCCTGGCTGCACGCATCCCAGGCGGACGCGCTCGACGCCAATACCACGGACCTTTTGCGTGCCGACGGACGGCGCCGACCCGAGGAAGATCGCACGAGCGACGCGGCGGCACGCCTGGATGCTGCCGAGGGTGGAGATGTCGTCGTCGATCCGGCGCGGTTCAGCGTTCGTGCCGTCGATGTCCTTGTCGATGACCGGGTCCCACCCCGACGGAAGGTACTTGATCAACTCGTTGCGGACGCTGTGATCGTCGAGCGGGATCGACCCCGGGAGGATGAGGTAGTCGCGGTTGTCGCTACGCCACAGCGAGTGAACCATCCGCGCCATCAGGCGCAAGACCCCGCGAGTACGCTGGAATTTCGGCAGCGTCGACCAATCCTGGTAGAGGCGCTCGAAGACCTCGGGGTGGATCGGGTAGCTCGCCTTTAGCCGGCGGAGGTACGCGGCATCGCGTGTCTCCGCCGGGAACTTGTCGCTGTTCTCGGCGTAAAGCTCGGCGAACGCCCGGCAGACCAGGTGAGAGGGGATGTCGCTCTGCACGGTCTTGAAAAGGCGCCTCCGAACGATCTCGAAGGCCTCCTCGGTGCCGACGGGCTTCCACACCGCCTCGATCCGGCCGAAGATCTTCTGGCACGAGTCGAGCGCGGCCTGCCCCTGCGCATCACCGACCTCCATCGCGCTTTCCGGCAACGACGCGAGCAGCATCGCGTTGGGCACACGAGATACGGCCTCGGTCAGAGCCTGGAGGAACGAGAGGTTCGAGTTGAACGTGCCCCCCGTGTAACTCTTGCCCGCCTCGAGTTGCCGGATGTACGCGACCGTCTCGTCCAACAAGATCACGGCCGGCGCGAACTGTTCGAGCAGCCGGGCGAGCACGTCCTTGCCCGGGGAGGTCCCGCTACGGTCCGAGTCGGCGACCATCGCATAACCGTCCTCGCCGCCGAGCTGCCATGCAAGCTCGCCCCACAATGTGTGAGCGGCGATCTTGCCGTGCTCCTGCGGCTGCGCCGGAGCGAGTGCGTTACCGTCGAGCACGACGACGCGAGCGCGGACCAGTTCCTTGACCTTCGCCTTGTCGAGCAGCTCGGCGACGCCGAGCATCTGCTTTGCGGGCACACTACCCAGGGCGACGTGCATCACCGCCATCATCGTGTGGGTCTTGCCGCCACCGAACGCCGTCTGAAGCTGGACGACCGGGTCGCCGCCCTTCCCGGCGAGGCGCTTCACGACCGACTGGAGCAGCAGACTCATCCCCTCGGTGATCACGGTTCGCTCGAAGAATCGGACCGGGTCCTGATACTCGGGCTTGGCAATACCGAGGACGACCTTGGTCAGGTCCGCGGCAAACTCCGACTCGTCGAACTTGCCCTCGAGCACGTCCTCGTGCGGCAGGATAACGTCACGCCATGGCTTGAGTGTCATTTGCTCCCCCCTATCGTTGAAGACGATGTCGGCCATCGTCTAGCCCTCCAAAAACTCGAGCTGCGTCTTGACGAGCCCTGCCTTATGACTGGCCTCGACAATCGCAGTCCAGGACGTGATAAGCTCATTGTACGGCCGCCCGAGCTCGGCCTGCTTCTTCCGCTCTGCGCAGAGCGTGTAGAGGCGGTAAGCGAGCTGCCGGATCGCATCCTGCTTCGCAGGCATCCGGGCGAGCAGTGCGCCCGCGGCGCCTTCGCTCTCAGCAAGAGCCTTACACATGTGATGCAGCGCTTCCCAGATCGGAGCGCGCATATCGGTCGCCGGGTCCCACTTCTTCGGCAGCTTCATG
>JAYUXQ010000526.1:0-1729 GCA_043752905.1 Nannocystis sp.
CCGTTTAGCAGGTGCTGGACGCCCTTGTTCTTGAACGCCGAGCCGACGAACACCGGGGTCAGCTCGAGCGACAGGGTCGCCTTGCGGATCACCGGGCGCAGTTGCTCCGCCGTGATGTTCGGGCCCTCGCCCTCGAGGAACGCCTCGGCGATCTCGTCGTTGAAGTCGCCCAGCGCCTCGACCAGCTTGAGCCGGTACTCCTCGACCGCGTCCTTGAGCTCCGGCGGGCACGGCTCGCGACGGATCGTCTCGCCGTTGTCGCCGTCGAAGTACATCGCCTCGCGGGTCAGCAGGTCGACGATGCCCTCGAAGCGGTCCTCGGCGCCGATCGGGTAGGTGACGAGCACCGCGTTGTGACGCAGCTTCTCGCGCAGCTGGCGGGTCACCTTGAACGCGTCCGCGCCGCTGCGGTCCATCTTGTTGATGAACGCGAGGCGGGGCACGTTGTAGCGCCGCATCTGGCGGTCGACCGTGATCGACTGCGACTGTACGCCGGAGACCGAGCACAGCACGAGGATCGCGCCGTCGAGCACGCTCAGCGCGCGCTCCACCTCGATGGTGAAGTCGACGTGCCCGGGCGTGTCGATGAGGTTGATGAAGTGGTCACCCCACGTCACGAACGTCGCCG
The DNA here is from genome assembly GCA_043752905.1 of Nannocystis sp. GTDB lineage: Bacteria > Myxococcota_A > Polyangia > Nannocystales > Nannocystaceae > Nannocystis. The sequence goes on from JAYUXQ010000526.1 coordinate 629, forward strand.
CGGACTGGATCGTGATGCCTTTCTCGCGCTCGAGTTCCATGGAGTCCATGGTGGCGCCCACGCCCGACTTGCCCTTGACCTCCTCGATCTTGTGGATGCGACCCGTGTAGTACAGGATGCGCTCCGAGAGGGTGGTCTTGCCCGAGTCGATGTGCGCGGAGATCCCGATGTTACGGACCTTTGCGAGTTCCATGGTGCTCTCTACTTACTTTCGCCGTACGTTGATGACATTGCAAAACCCGGGTAACCCCGGCTTTTGGCGCGCGGAGCATGCCACAGTGGGCTCCCGCGAACCGCCCCGGACGATGCTCGGGTGCGTGATCGTCCACACTTCACGGCAGACCACCTCGGCACCCGCGCCTCCGGCGGGGACCCGAGGGGGTGCCAGGAACGCCTTCCGGCACGGCATCGAGACCACACGCACGCTCACGCGCCGCCTCCAGCGCCGTCAGCCGGGGACCCGGGTATGCCGGGGGCCCGCCGTCACGTGAGCTTCACGTGCACCGGGCTCACGCGGTGGTGTAGCGGGTGCCGCGGGCGCGACCCGACCAGTTCACGGTGCCGGTCTCGATCAGCCGCGCCAGCGCGGTACGGATCTGCAGCGGCGAGCCGCCGGCCACCGCCGTCAGCTCCGACGCCGACTGCGGGCCACCGGAGGCACGCAGCGCGGCCAGGACGGCCTCGTCGTACGCTGTGCGGCCCTCGGCCGTGCGGGTGTCGACCTCATCCTGCGCCGCCTTCGGCTTGCGACCGATGGCACCATCACGAGCGCCGCCGTCACGGGCAACACCCTCACGGGCACCGAAGACATCGCCGCCGCCGCTCTTGCGGCCATTGCCCTCGGCGCCGCCCTTGCGACCGCCGCTGGTCTCACGGCCCTCGTTGCCCCCGGCCTTGCGACCGCCACGACCACCGATGTTGCCACCGGTGCCGATGTTGCCGATGTTGCCGATGTTGCCGATGTTGCCACCAGTGCCGATGTTGCCACCGGTGCCACCAGTGCCGATGTTGCCACCGGTGCCACCGGTGCCACCGGTGCCGATGTTGCGACGGGTGCCGATGTTGCCACCGGTGCCGATGTTGCCACCGGTGCCGATGTTG
>JAYUXQ010000527.1:0-4513 GCA_043752905.1 Nannocystis sp.
AGGACAGCCCCCGCCGACCCCCGGAGGGCTTCGTCGATCTACGCGTCACGCTGCCGACCGCCTGCTTCGCGGCCGGCTACGCCTCCGCCGACAACTTCACCGGCGCGCCGCTGCCCGGCTACGCCGCGCCCGCGACGTGGATGCTCGCCGAGCCGGCCGCGGCCCTCGCTCGCGCGCAGGACAGCCTCGCGACCGCCGGCCTCGTCCTGCTGATCTTCGACGCCTACCGCCCGCGCCGCGCGAGCGAGGCGATGGTCGCGTGGGCCGAGCGCACCGGGCAGGCCGCGCTCATGCAGGACGGCTACATCGCGCGCCGCTCCGGTCACAACCACGGCCACACGATCGACCTCGGCCTCGCGCGTCGCAAACGCTGCGAGCCCGCCGGCTGGCTCGACATGGGCACCCCCTGGGACACCCTCGACGAGCGCAGCCACACCATGAACGCCACCGGCCTCGCGCGTGAGAATCGTCTGACCCTGCTCCGGGCCATGCGCGGCGCCGGCTTTCGCGAATACACCAAAGAATGGTGGCACTTTAGCTATCCGCTCCCCGGTACGCGCCCGCGCGACGTGCCCCACGGCGCGCACGAGCCCGACGAGGCGCCCTGACCCGAGGGACAGGTGCGGCGTCCCGCCCGCGCCGCGCGACCTCAGGACCGGCCCGGGTGCCCCCGCGCAGCGAGCGCAATGGGCAAAGTCCACGCTGGCCCGGCGGCGCCGCGTCGCGGATACTCGGGCCGCCATGAGCCTGCCGAGCCTGCCGAGCCTGCCGAGCCGCGCCGCACCTGCGACCCGCATGTTGCCGCGGCAGTTCGCGTACCACGTCGAGCTGACCCCCGAGGAGGTGCTCGGGCGCATCCAGGCCGACCCGGACGTGCAGGTGATCGCCGGCTTCCCCGCGCGCGGCCGCAGCGACCGCAAATTCCTCGCCGAGTTCGGGCGCACCAGCTTTCGCGTGTGCCAAAACCTCGCCGCGGGCTCGGTCGACACCGGCCCGGCCGACCTGCGCCGACTCGCCCTCGAGGCCGACCTCGTGCCGACCCCGCGCGGCACCCTCGTGCGCGCCCGCTTCGCCCGGGGGCCGCTGACGAAGCAGGCCAGCTTCTACATCATGTGGGCCGCGAGCTTTATGTGGCTCGGGTCCACCGGCATCACCGGCGCCAAGCTCGGCCTCGTCGGCGCCTTCCTCGCCTTGACCATCCCCGCCTTCGTCTACGACCTCATGCGCGCCACCGGCAGCGACGACGACCGCCTGCAGCTGCTCAACTTGATGTCACACCTGCTCGGCCCCGCCGTGCTCGGCGACAACCCCGAGGAGAACATGCCGTACCGCCACAGCCGCCGGCTGCCCGAGCTCGCGCCCCCGATCGGCCACGCCCAGCACGAGGCGGATGAGGCGGATGACGACGACGACGACGACGCCGACGATGACGACGCCGCCGACGCCCGCGCACCGGGCTGACCCGGGCCCGCCGGCGTGCTATCCCGGGGCGTGCAGATCTTCTCGGTCGAGGGCAACACCCAGCGCCTGGACGGCGGCGCGATGTTCGGCAACTGTCCACGGGCCGTGTGGGCCAACTGGGCCCCGCCGGACGACCACAACCGCATCCGCCTCGCCTGCCGCAGCATGCTCGTGCGCGAGGACAGCGGCCGCCACGTCCTGCTAGAGACCGGCATCGGCGCCTTCTTCGAGCCCAAGATGCGCGACCGCTTCGGCGTCCAGGAGCCCGAGCACGTGCTCCTGCGATCTCTCGCGGCGATCGGCGTCAAGCCCGAGGACATCGACGTCATCGTCCTCTCGCACCTCCACTTCGACCACGCCGGCGGCCTGCTGACCGCCTGGTCCGAGGGACAGGCGCCCGCGCTCGTGTTCCCGAACGCCCATCACGTCGTCAGCGCCGAGGCCTGGGAGCGCGCCCTGAGGCCCCACGCCCGCGACCGCGCCTCGTTCATCCCTGGCCTGACGGACATGCTCCTCGGGACAGGTCGTTTGGAGCAGGTCACGGGCCCGCACAGCGACACCCTCGGCGCCGCCTACAGCTTCACCTACTCGAACGGCCACACCCCCGGCCTGATGCTGACCCGCGTCGCCGGCCCCGCGGGCCCGGTCACCTTCCTCGGCGACCTCGTCCCCGGCGTCCCCTGGGTGCACCTCCCGATCACAATGGGCTACGACCGCTTCCCCGAGCTCCTCATCGACGAAAAGGAGGCCCTGCTCGCCACGATCGTCGCCGAGTCCGGCTGGGCCTTCTACACCCACGACCCCGAGATCGCCGCCAGCCACGTCCTGCGCTCGCCCCAGGGGCGCTTCTCCGCCGCGGAGTCCCTGCACGCCGTGCACTGGAGCTGACCGCCCCCACGGCACGTCCAGTGCATCGACGAGCGTGACGGCGCGGGAGACGTTGGCAGTCAGCTCGCGCGATAGGCGGCCTTCTTCGCGGCGGCCTTCTTCTTGGTGGCGGTCTTCTTCGTCGATGTCTTCGCGGCTGCGGCCGCCTTCGCCTTGTCCCTGCCGCGGTAGGGCCGGGGCTCCTCGACGACCTGCAAAATGCGCGGGCCGAACGCCTTGACCAAAAATGGCCGGATCTCCCGCAGGGCGAAGCCCTTGTCGCGGTACTCGCGGACGAACTTGGCGAGCTCGAGGGTGATGAGCGGCCACTTGCTGACGATGCCCCGCCCGCGGGCGCTGAGCGGCGGCGGGAGCAGGCCGCAGGCGACCCACTCGAGCAGCGACTTCTTGTCGACGCCCGCCGCCTCGGAGACAGCCGGGGTCAGCATGTAGGTCTCGGGGATCGGCTTGGGGGCCCAGGTCTTCTCGAACATGACGCTGCGCAGAGCCTGCCCCACCGCGGGGCCTGCCGTCAAGGAACGCGCCTGACATGGTTGCTTATTGGACGTGACTGGTTCCGGTTTTGCGGATTTAATCGCCATGAAACAGCCTCAGACCAGTGAATTCGAGCTGACCGTCACCGACACGCCCGAACCGGCGGCGCCGCCGGGCTTCCATGAGACCCGGACCCGGGTCTTCTACGTGACCGCCTCCGGGCCGGTGTTCTTGCTCGCCGCGCCGGGGCAGCGGGCCATGCTGCAGGCGGTCGAGCAGCTCCCACCGGAAGCGACGCCGAGCCCCGGCGTCCGGGACCTCCGGCTGCGGATCCTCGCCGACGTCGCCGACGACCTCGCCGCGCCACCGCGATGCTCGCCCCCCAGGGGCTGGCCCTGATGCGTCGGGACGGGGGCGTCGGCGACGACTTCATGCGAGACGTCGACCCACAGCCCGGGACGATCTTCGCATGCTCAGATGCCCCTGATATCCTGTGCCGGCTGGCCCTCCGCCAGAAACTTCTGCTCGCGGCGCTCATGACTGTTACGACTCGGATTATCTGCGTGATCTCGTCTCGGTTGGAGGGCGTGGTTTGATGGCGGTGGATTTGTGGGGATCTCTTCCCCATCCGAAACGACCTGCCCGGCCGTGTCCTAGTACTCGACCGCCAGGACGTGATCACCGATCTGGTCCTGTGACTTGACCAGCCACTTCGCGGTGAACGGCGCCTCCGTCACTGCCGCGAGCTGCTCGCCGTCCACGAGGAAGCGGACCTCGGTGACCGCGACGTTTCAAGGATCGTACCGACCTCGGAGAGGCCGCAGGAGCATTGAGCGAAGCATGCAGCGACCTCTGGATCGAGGTCTACGAATGCTTTGCAGGCAGGATCTGACCACTTGGTGCAGGTGGGTACTCCCGCACGCCATCTCGATCACGACGTGCACTGGAGACCCCTGGCCGGGCGCCCCGTATCGACCCCATCATCGGGCCGGTTCCACCCCCGGCGGCAGCAGCGTGAGAGACCCGAACGGCGCGTACGTGACCGATGAACGCCCCTCGAGCAGCACCATCGCCCCCTGCAGGTCGTCACCCACCAGATCGACGACACCGTCTCCGGTGAAGTCCCCGTGTTTCGTGTCCACCCCGGTCAGTCGTGGGAGCAGTTCTCCCCGCACATAACTCGCGGGGCCCTCCCCACGGCCGCCCGCGAACGTCAACGCCGCGAGGTATCGCTGCCCCGAGGCATACTCGAGGGCCCCGTACAAGAGCACCGTGATCGCGGCCGGCGCGGCCGTCACAGCCGGCATCGCCGTCACATGCAGGCCGTCGCACCGAAAGCGTCGGACTGCCTCGCCGACGGGCGCCCCGGGGATCTCCGTGTCACCGACGCCGACGGCCACCACCTCCCCGAAAATGCCACCCTCACCGCCAGGAAACACCAGTAATCCGTCAGGTGACGCGTCGAAGGGATCGGCGGACGGGCTCCCGCAGCCGATCAGGTCGAGCACACCGTCGCCATCGAGGTCCACCACCTCCGGGCCGCCCCCGAGCTGCCCCTGCTTCACCCGCTCGCGCATCACGAAGTCATCGGCGCCCGTGGCGATGATCACCTCGAGGTTCGACGTGGGAAGGTACCCGTGAAACACCAGATCCAGGCGGCCCGAGCCGTCGACGTCCCGGATGAAGGGCT